>CBFGWQ010000058.1:0-18630 GCA_965652575.1 uncultured Arenibacter sp.
TGCCCACTGTATACTGCTACTGCCCACTTATAATCCGGTCCGTTCCAAAACCAATATGATTTCATTGCTCCCGATGCTAACGGGATTGGTTTCTGTAAACATTGGTAGTCCGCATTCGGCAAAAGGCAATGGGCAGTGAAATCCGTTTTTTCTTGCCCACTGTATACTGCTACTGCCCACTTATAATCCGGTCCGTTCCAAAACCAATGTGATTTCATTACATATTAGTTTGGTTCCCTTGTCCTTAATAGGGCTATTCTTTGTAATGGCCTGATTAAGGCGCCACCATGTTAAATTATGGTTACCACCTTAAAAAATTAAGTACTCGATGTCCGTATCCCATATGCCATTAACTTACATCTTTGGGAAGCATGGCCATAATTATTTTAGAATAAGCCAAATAGTGCTAACATCCATAGCTATGCGAACAATTGCTGTTTGTGTACTTGCTATATAGTTTCAGTAAAACATTTGTGTCGTAAAACAGGACCGCTGTTATTAAAACGTAAAGTCAAGGTAAAATCATAAAACCGCTTCATTTTCGTACCTGCAATTATATAGTTTTGCCGTGAAAACCAAATATTGATTAAACGGTAGCGTAATTATAGGTCTTTGGCAATTTACTCTTGTATTTTTTTAAGGGAAGGAATAAATACGGAGTTCGTAAAAACACACACGGGTTGTACACTTGCATTATACCGGTTGGGGCGGTGCAGAATTGTTCCGTTTTTTGGCCAGGGCGTTGGTTTTGGATTTATGGATCAACGGCCCGTAAGAATTTTCTGCTTAACCGTGGATATGCAAACCTTTGCATTGCTTTTTAAGACCTAAAAATTCCGACATCGTTAAATTAGTGTTAATTTGGTTACGACAAAACTAATTTAAACTGTGAAAATATGAAGAAACTGAAATTTTTGATGTTTGTCTTTTTGATAGGCACATCTATGACATCATGGGCACAGACCATTGTAACCGGTACGGTGTCCGATGAACAGAATGTTCCCTTGCCCGGTGCAACAGTGCTGGAAAAAGGAACTTCAAATGGAACTACTACCGATTTTGATGGAAATTTTACCATAGAAGTATCGGAGGAAGGCGCTGTTCTGGTGGTATCCTTTTTAGGATATGCTACCAAGGAGTTTCCGCTTAACGGTCAAAGCAACGTAAGTGTGTCCTTACAGGAAGACTCCTCATTGTTGGACGAGGTGGTCGTAGTGGGGTACGGCGTTCAAAAGAAATCCGATGTAACCGGATCCATCTCTTCCGTTAAAAGCGAGGATTTTAACAAAGGGGTCGTAGCCAATCCGGGGCAATTATTACAGGGTAAGGTAACCGGGGTAAATGTTACCTCTGTAAGTGGCGAGCCGGGGGCATCCCAGAACATTATTATCCGTGGCTTGGGTAGTTTACGATCCGGTACTACACCGTTATTTGTCATTGATGGTTTTGTTATAGACAATAGTGGTACCGGAGTAGCCTCTAATCCGTTAAACTTCATCAACCCCCAGGATATAGCTTCAATGGATGTGTTGAAAGACGCTTCTGCTGCTGCTATTTATGGTGCACGTGCCGCCAATGGGGTTATTGTTATCACTACCAAAAAAGGAAGGGATGGCAAGTCTGAGATGAATTTATCCGTTTCCACGGCAATGGCTACATTGGCCAATAAAATGGATGTATTCAATGCCGATGCATTTAGACAACAGGTTGTTTCCGCGGGAGGAACCTTATTGGATGGAGGTGCCAATACGGATTGGCAGGATGAGCTTACCAGGACGGCCGTTTCAAAAAACATCAACTTCTCCATGAGTGGAGGGGCGGCGGATAAATTCTCCTATTATGTTTCAACAGGGGTAGATGATCAAAAAGGTATTTTTAATACCAGTTCCCTGAAAAGATACTCGGGGAGGGTCAATGTTACCCAAAAAGCCTTGGACGGGCGATTTAATGTGGATTTGAACCTAACGGCTTCCAGAACCGTAAATGATCGGCCTAATATAGGTGACATGACAGTGGATATGCTTCAATTGAACCCTACCATCCCTGTGTATACCAATGGCGAGCCTAGCTTGTTCGATGATCGGTTGAATCCTGTTGTCCGTACCCAAATATACAGTGATGTGGCCAACAGTAATCGTATATTGGCAAATATTGCCCCTTCCTTGGAAATCTTTAAAGGGTTGACCTACAGGGCCAATCTCGGGGTGGATTACTCCGCTACCGATAGGGATGTACAGACCAATCCCTATCCCATATTGGAAAGTTTGGTAGAAGGAACTTTGGATACATACTATACCAACAATAGAAATTCCTTGGTAGAGAATACCTTGACCTATACCTATAATGAAGGTGTTCATAATTTTACACTGTTGGCAGGACACTCCTATCAGGAGATTTATGTTCAGCAAAAACGATTTAATATGAGGGGTTTTGCGGTTAATGATATAGATCCCAAATTTCAGGATCAGATCAGTAGCCCGGAGAACCCAACAACCATGACTACTTATGCGTATAAAAATGAACTTCAGTCCTTCTTTGGCAGACTTAATTATGGATATGCGGATAAATATCTGTTAACGGCTACCATGCGTGCCGACGGTTCTTCCAAATTTGGGGCCAATAACAAATATGGGTATTTTCCATCCGTAGCCGTAGGTTGGAATATAAGTAAGGAAGATGTTTTTGCAGATAGCGATGTGGTCAACAATTTAAAGCTTCGTGCCAGTTGGGGGCAGACCGGAAATCAGGAAGGTATTGATAACAAAGTGAGTTTGGCAAGTTATATAGACAGTAAGGCGGATAATGATACCTATCCCCTGGATCCTAACGCAGACAGTATTGATGACTACCCTTTTGGTACGGTACCTGCAAGAACGGCCAATCCCGATCTTAAATGGGAAGTATCCACACAGACCAACATTGGTCTGGATTTTGGTCTCTTTGGCAATAAGCTAACGGGTACCTTGGATTATTTCAATAAGGTGACCAGTGATGTGGTGCTACTTGCCAATAGGATAGATCCCATACAGCCCACCCCAAAAATTTGGACCAATATTCCGGATATGGAAATAATAAATACCGGAATTGAAGTGGCCTTGGACTATAGGTTAAGCCTTGGGGAAGATCTAATGTTGAATTTGGGAGGTAATATGAGTTTTACGGAGAACAAAGTGGAGAACTCCCAATTCGAGGTGATAACTACCGGTGCCGCCCAAGGTGCAGGGCAAACAGGGGCTACCATTAACGGATATCTGAACAATGAACCTGTGGGAGCGTTCTATATGAAGGAATTTATCGGTATAGGGGCAGATGGCCTAAATCAATACAGGGATGTTAACGGAGATGGCGAAATATTGGATAATGACCGTATCGTAGTGGGAAGTGCCCTTCCCGATATCATTTATGCCTTTTATTTTAAACTCAATTATAAAGATTTTGATCTGGGCCTAAACTTTAATGGGGTTTCCGGCAATAAGATATTTAACCATACGGCCATGTCCCTCTTCTCTAAGGGGCAGTTGAGCAGAAATTTGAACACCACCGATTTTGCTATTCAATTCCCCAATGAGGATAATAGCAACTCCAATGAGGTGTCCACACGCTATTTGGAGGACGGTAGTTTCCTTAGGTTGAACAATGCTACTTTAGGGTACAACTTAAATCCGTCCAAATTGGGCTTTGGTGACTTGGTAAGCAACGTTAGATTTACTTTAACGGGCCAGAATTTGTTTGTGATTACGGATTATTCCGGCTTTGATCCGGAAATTAACACAGGAGATACTATAGACGGTATTCAAACCTTTGGAATAGACCGTTTCACCTACCCATCGCCAAGAACATTGCTTTTGGGCTTAAACGTATCATTTTAATAATAAAATTCATAGTAATGAAAAATAAATTTATTATCACAATATTGGTGTTTTGTTCCTTTTTTAATTGGAACTGTACCGACTTGGAAGAGGAATTATTCGACGAGACCCTTACGGGAGCTCAGGCCGAGGTAATAAGCGGGGCAATAGCACCTGCCTATGGCTATGTTTCATGGGTATGGAGACATACCAATTATTATGGACTACAGCTTATTGCTGCAGATGAGGCCATTCTTCCTTACAGAGGAGGAACGGATTGGTTCGATGGGGGTAAATTCTTGGCAACGCATGCGCATACCTATACCCCGAGCAATGATCTGATATCCAGTAGCTGGAACGAGCTTACCACCAATATTTCCCGAACCTTGGCCGCTATTGAGGTATTGACTCCTTTGGCAGATGAAGGGAATACGGAGGCTGCTGCAGCTTTATATGAAATGAAGGCGCTTAGGGGCTATTTGAATATGTTGATGTTGGACAGTTGGGGCATGGTATTGAAAAAGGAAGTTTCCAATGAACTTTCAGTGGTACTGAGAACCCAGGAAGCTGTAGATTATATACAAAGTGAGTTGCTGTCCGTTGTAGATGTGATAAACACTGACAAAGGACCGGGAAGGATGACCCAGGCCGCCGTCTGGGGATTATTGGCCAGGCTTCATTTGAACGCTGCGGTATATCGTGACCCCTATGGCACGCCCAATTTTACGGAAGCGGATATGGACAAGGTTATTGAATACACCAATAATATCATCAATTCAGGGGATTTTGCAATGTCCCCGGAATATTTTGACCTGTTCAATGATGATAACAATAGCAACTCCGAGATTATCTTTGCCTTGGATCAGCGTGGGGTGCTGAACAACGAGGAGAGCCGTTGGTCTTATTGGTCCATTGCCGGTTCTGTCTGGGGTAGACTTGAATATCCCAGTTCTGACGGTACGGATGGTCCTGCGATAACTTCGGATTTTTATCAGACATGGGTAGACGCCTATGATGGTGTGGATCCTGCCGATGCCGATGCTAGATTTTATCAGCAGAACCAACAGATTCCGGCAGAGTTAATGGATTTAACGGGCTTATCCCCTTTAAATGACGAAGATCATTATTATTGCGCGGACGTAGCAACCTACGAAATGAACAGGGGTATTTTAAGGGGTGTGCAATGGGGACCTAGAAAGGACTCCGGAGGTGCGTTTTATACCTGTGATGGCGGGGTAAGGATCTACCCTGTAAAACAAATAAAGGGAAATGGCCCCGATAGGGATGTAGGTTATGTGGACCATACCGAGGAAATTGATTTCACCAATGAAGGGTCGTTGCACAATACCGGATTTCGTGTTTCAAAGTATCAATTTAGCCGTACCTCCCCAAATGCCAACAACTTTAGCAGTATAGATCTTGTGATGATGCGTTTGGCCGAAATCTATCTTATGCGTGCAGAGGCAAAATTGAGGAAAAATGATGCTGCCGGAGCTTTAACGGATGTGAACTTTGTGAGGGCATCAAGAACGGCACGTCCGGATCAAACCCCGGCATCCCTGACTTCCATCGATTTGGATATCATGTTCCGTGAGCGCGGTTTTGAACTGTATTGGGAAGGCTTTAGAAGGGGCGACCAAATACGGTTTGGCAAATATGAGGATTCCTGGACTGATAAGACTGATACCGATGTGAACAAGCGATTGTTTCCAATACCACAGAGTGCAGTGGATGCCGCTTCGGGTATTGATGGTTTTCTTGAGCAAAACCCTGGGTATTAATAAAACAAAATTTTAACGATTTATAAATTGGGGCGGACAATTAATTGTCCGCCTTAATTTTTACCGGTCTGGGCAACGGTTGGGTCCCCGCTGCGTACTTTATACTATTATAATAGTTTTCATTTGCCTACAGCCTTACAGCCTTACAGCCTACAGCTTATTGCTTTTGGGCCGTTAAAAAAATTATTGTATTTTGTGTATAATGTTCAATCTAAAGATTCTCCGACCCTTGGGTCTAGTCTACCTGTGCGTCCAGACAGAGTTTCCGATTCGCCTGTGCCGGTACTGGCGGGCTTACCTCTCCTTGGAAGAGGTCGGGACTGCCTTTTCGGCAGTTCCGGGTGAGGCTTAGGGGGGTAAAGGGGCGGAATATAGGAATAAATGTGAATATGATAAGGAAGATAAGGGTAGGAAATAAGAGCTTGTTATGAAGAAGGGCCGCGTTACCATTAAGGATATTGCTAGGGAGCTCAATATAGCGCCTTCAACGGTTTCCAGGGCCTTGAACGATCATCCGGCCATAAAAAAAGAAACCAAGGATGCTGTAAAGGCGCTGGCGGAGGCATTGGATTATCAGCCCAATCTTTTAGCGTTGAACCTGTTGCAGAAAAAGTCCAATACCATTGGGGTGATCGTGCCAGAAATTACGGGCCACTTTTTTTCGGCAATAATCACAGGTATACAGGATGTAATAGTTGATTCCGAATACAACATTATGATTTGTTTGTCCAACGAATCCTACGAGGAAGAGTTGACCATTGTAAAGAGGTTGTCCAAGATCCAGATAGATGGGGTCTTGGTAGCACCTTCATCCGAGACCAAGGATTTTGATCATTTCCGTAGGCTTCAAAAGAGTGGTATACCCGTAGTGGTTTTTGATAGGGACTGTCCAGGGCTTGAGGCGGATAAAGTGTTGGTAGATGATTATTTTGGGGCGTTCCAGGCTGTAGAGTACCTCATAGGTACGGGCTGTAAAAACATAGCGCACCTTGGGGGGCCTTTAAACCTTAGTACTACAGAACAAAGGCTACAGGGATATTTGGATGCTCTTGAAAAAAATAAGGTTCCCATAAATAGTGATTATATTGTTCATATTCCGGGGTTTGCACATAAAGACGCTGTAAAGGCCACTAAAAAATTATTGGATCTCCAGATTTGTCCGGACGCCATTTTTGCCTACAATGATAAAATCGCCATTTCTGCTATTCATATTGCCAAAAAAATGGGGCTGAAAATTCCGGAGGACGTCTCTGTTTTAGGATTTGATGATGAACCCCATTCTTCTTTTATGACGCCCCCATTATCTACCGTTTGGCAACCGGTATATAGTATGGGTATGCTCTCGGCCAGGATTTTATTGAGCCATTTAAAAAACAAGAATAACGTTTTGGAATTTAGAAAGGAAGTCTTTAAACCAGAACTGGTTATAAGGGCTTCTTCGCGTTAAGGTTTATTGGAATTCACGGACCATTGAAAATGTATGGAAATATATTGTAAAGTTATGATATGGACGTTCCCACCTTTGGTGTGTTTGAAACACAACCTATGCCTTGCTGCAATTATAGTCCTATGTTAATTGTTTTGTTATGGTAAGAAATAATGCTGTCAGGGATGTATAAGGGAAACCGAGATTAACTTTCTAGACTGGAATTTTTCACCTTTTAAATAATAATTTATTGATAAGGTAGTGCTTTAGGGATTCCTGCATTTGTACCTATCTTAAAATGCAATTCTTTGTCTTGGAAATAGGGAACAGTTATTGGAACGTCAAAATCAAGCATCAGATTGGACAACTGCAGTGCGTATACCAGCTGTGTAGAGCATTGGGCAATTCTTGCCTTGTATTCAGGATAATGGCAAGTTAATTCATCTTTATGTTGAATGTACTTAAATTCGTTTAAGGTTTGATGAAAAGACAGCCGTTAAATTTTTTGAAGTTTACAAAGATCTTTACTCTGATCTAGTTCATTTGTCTCCCTCCCTAGTTTGACCCATTATTGAACTAATTTGTTTACGCAAATATTACCTATCGGCAAAATGTACTTAACAATAACTTAGTAATATTGGCAGTACAGATTTTAAACAGAATTGAAACCTATTTTTATATTCTAAATATCAACCAACTAAAATCAATAAAAATGAAATCTAAGTACTTTAATATTAGGATATTCTTAATTCTATTGTTAACCGGTATGTTTGGTTCTTTCCATTTGGCTTATTCCCAGTCTCAAAACAAGGGGTTAATTAGGGGCACGGTAAAGGATCTGGATTCACAAAATCCTTTGCCCGGTGCAAATATTAGAATTGTAGGTACATATACTGGTACAACTACGAATTTTGACGGTGAATATTCCCTTGCCGTTAACGCCGGTAACTTGGAAATTGAAGTGAGTTATATCGGTGAAAAGACAAAGACTATTAACGTGGAGATTAATGCAGGGGAAACCAAAGTGGTCAATTTTGAACTCGAAATGGAAGCGACCCAATTAAACGAAATAATCTTGGCAGGCTCCTTGGATGGACAAATAAAGGCACTGAACCAACAAAAATCTGCCGATAACCTGAAAAATGTTGTTTCTTCAGATCAAATGGGAAAATTTCCCGATCAGAATTCAGCGGAATCTCTTCAAAGGGTAACAGGGGTGAACCTTCAGCGCGATGAAGGTGATGGCCGTTTTATATTAGTGCGTGGATTGGCTCCACAATTCACCAACATTAGCATAAATGGTGAACAAATTCCTTCGCCTGAGGGGGATTCCCGATTTGTGGCATTGGATGCCATACCTTCCAATCAGTTGGCGTCAATTGAAATAACAAAATCCATTACTCCAGATATGGATGGGGATGCAGTGGGAGGTTCTGTCAACCTAAAAACCCCAACAGCCTATAAAAAACAATTGGAGGTTTCCGGTTCCCTAGGTGGCGAGTACAACAATTCTTCGGAGAAGACCACTGCTCAAGGGAATGTTACCCTGAGCAAACGAACCAATAATGACAAGTTTGGGTTTATAGTTGGGGGTAGTTATGCCCCTAGTGAAAAATTTTCGGAGAGATATACTTTTGATGGTTGGGATAAGGACAATCCGGAAGGATTGGATGAGTTGGAAATTACCAGTTATGAGGTTTCAAGAAAGCGCATAGGGGCCAATGCAACATTGGATTATAAATTCAGTGACAAAAGTCAGATCTATTTCAGGACATTATACAGTGAATTGAGGGAAGTGGAGCAAAGAAGAAGGCTTAAATTGGAATCTGAGGAAGATGATGATGTCTTGGAATACGGAATTTCCAAGGAACTCAAATATCGTCCAGAGAATCAGGGAGTATACAGCTTCAACCTTGGAGGAAACTATTCTGGCGCCAAGGTAATATTGGATTATGAAATAGCCCATTCAGAGGCATTTCAGAAAACTGAGGCAAACGAAAAATCTGTGTTTGAAAACGCAGAGGATGTAACGTGGAGCCTGAACATTTCCGATCGTTTTAGTCCAAAGCTCAATAGTTTTACCTATGATGGGCAAAATGCCCAGGTAGGCAATGCAGCTCTTTTGGGATTGGATGAGTGGGAAAATGAGGTAACAACTGCAAAAGACCATAATACGACCGCTAAAATAAATGCCGCTTTTCCGTTGCATATATCTGAAAACCAGGGCGAGCTTAAAATGGGGGGCAAGCTTAGGTTTAAGGACAAACGTTTTATAGTAGATAAATTTGAGAGTTATGGGTATGAAGGAGATGATGATCTTTTTTTGAGCGATTTTGCCGATAACCATGTTTATTCCAGTTTTATGGATGGGGAATTCAATCAAGAGGTAGGACCTTTCACTGATAGAAATGAATTCAATACCTATTTCAACAATAATATAGGGGATTTCGAGTCCGATTTTATTAAAGCGGCCGAGGAAAAGGCCTTACAAGAATACAAGGCAACGGAAAATGTGTTTGCCGGTTATGTTCAGGGAAAAATACAATTGAACAGACTTATGCTCCTGGCTGGGGTAAGGTATGAAAAAACAAATTTTGATTATGCCTCAGGACAATGGGACGAGGATACAGAGGAAGCAATAGCGGTAAGTGGGACCAATGACTATGGATTTCTATTGCCTATGTTTCATCTAAAATACAACATAAGCGATAACGATATTTTGCGTGCCTCCATCACAAAATCCTATTCCAGACCTAATTTCCAAGATCTTGTTCAGGGAGCAACTTTTAACGGGGAAGAGGCATCAATTTTTAATCCGGATCTTAAACCGGTAAGGGCTACGAATCTCGATATTTATGGAGAGCACTATTTTGGTACTTTGGGACTATTGTCTGGAGGTGTTTTTTATAAAAAATTAAATGATTTTATTTACCAGCAGACTACGGATCAGACCTTTAGGGGTATTCCGGACGTAGAGGTTACCCAATCCGTTAATGGTGATGATGCCTCCCTATTGGGTTTTGAAATTGGATATCAACAAAATTTAAGCTTTTTGCCGGGCGTTCTAAAGGGGCTTGTAGTGTATTTAAATTATACCCACACGGCATCGGAAGCCAATGTGGCCAATTTTGCACAAGGGGCAGATCTGAGTGAGATAGACTTGCCCGGGCAAGCGGACAATATTGGTAATGCTGCCCTCGCCTATAATATTGGTGGGTTTAAGGCAAGATTGTCATTCAATTATAATGGGTCTTATATCAATGAGTTTGATGGTGGGGATATAATCAATGTGGAAAGCAGACATCAGTGGGACTTTTCCATGAGCCAAACCTTTAGTAAAAATAAATTAACGGCTTTTCTGGAGTTGGTTAACCTAACCGATGAGGACGAAAGGGAATTTTACAATACCAAAAATACGCCCAGTTTTAGGACAAGATATGGTTCTTGGGGTAGGTTGGGTATAAGGTTTAATTTCTAACCATATTATCTGCCATTTTAATTTGTCATTCAATGAAAAGCATTTGGAATAAGGTTGGAGCGATATTTCTACTGTTCCTTGTTGGTTATGGTTGTGTTGCAACAAAATTAGATGGCAAGGAGGAGCCTTTGGGCGATAGCTACAAAGTTACAGATAGTCTATTGGTTTTGAAGGATGCTTTACACTTTCTAGTAATTGGGGATTGGGGAAGAAAAGGGGATTACAACCAGCAAATGGTGGCCGATAGAATGGAAGAAGCAGCCAAAACATTGGATGCGGAATTTGTCATTGCCTTGGGCGATAATTTTTACCCCAATGGTGTTGCAAGCATAGACGACCCCAATTGGGGGGCTTCCTTTGAAAATATTTATACAGGATACCATCTGGAAATTCCGTGGTATGTTGTGCTGGGCAATCACGATTATAGGGGAAACCCCCAGGCCCAAATAGACTACACCAACAAAAGCCAGAGGTGGCACATGCCATCACGATATTATGAGTACGGCTTTAAAGATGAAGACACTGGATTGAATGTGCAATTTTTGTTTTTGGATACCTGTCCGTTTGAAAGGAAGTATTATACGGAAGAGACCTATGTTAATGTTAAGTCACAGGATTCTACGCAACAGATAAAATGGATAGATAGTATTATGGCCGTTAAGCCAATAGCGGACTGGACAATTTTTTCGGGCCATCATCCATTATATTCCGGGGGTAAACGAATGGAGGACACGGAACAAATAAGAAATTCACTGCAACCCATTTTGCAGAGGAGTAATGCAGATGTATATTTTGCCGGACATGAACATGATTTGCAACATATTAAGCCCAAAGGAAAGACCCATCATTTTATTTCAGGAGCAGGTTCTGAAGTTAGGGCAACGGGCATGATAGATGGTATATCCAGGTTTGCCGCCTCTGTTCAGGGGTTTATGGCGGTTTCTATAACCAAAGGTAATATGTTGGTACAAGTCATAAATTATAAGGGTAATGTAATCTACACCACGGAAATAAAAAAGGAGTGAAGTTTAATTAGTTATGTCAGTGACCAAGAGGCTAGATGTATGTCTAGCCTTTTTTTTCGTAATTATGATATATAAGGGTAGAAAAATTTTATACTTTTCTAGAAATCATAAAATAAAAATAATAGGTAACCAGCTAGTATGAAATTATTAATTATCGAGGACGAACAGGAGGTTCAGGATGACTTAATCGAATTCCTTAAAGGGGAAAATTTTTTATGCGAGGCCGTATCCACAGCTTCAATGGCCAAAGAAAAAGTTTATATGCATGAATACGACACTATTATTTTAGATATTGGCCTTCCCGATGGCACTGGCCTTGAAGTTTTGGAATATCTTAAAAAAATAAATAGAGATACAGGTGTCATTATTCTAAGTGCCCATGGAGCAATTGATGACAAAATCTCTGCCTTGGATCTAGGAGCTGATGATTATCTTACTAAACCTTTCGATTTTAACGAACTAAATGCCAGAATAAAATCAATAATTAGAAGAAAACAGTTTCACGGCAATAATACTATAGACTTTGGAGACATTAGAATAAATACTGTTTCCCATGAAGTTGCAGTAAACAATACAAACATTGCCCTAACCCAAAAAGAGTATCAAATGTTACTTTATTTTATAAGTAATGAAAATCGGGTCATAACCAAGGAATCGATAGTTGAGCATTTATGGGGAGATGATACCGATATGTTCGATTCTTTCGATTTTATTTATGGCCATATAAAAAACCTCAGGAAAAAAATAATCAATGCAGGTGGTAACGATTATCTCTCTACTATTTATGGCGTAGGGTACAAATTCCAAAAAGTTTGAAATTATTAGTTAAAACATCGCTCTATTATGCTTTGGCTTCGTTGCTCTTTTTTGCCGTTGCCGGTTTTATTATCCTCATTAATTTTAATAATGTTATTGATAATGATATTAATGATTTTCTCGTAAATAGGGAAGAAATTGCCACGACACAATTGGTCAATGATGTTCCTCTAGAAGCATTGAACAACTATGAGCAAATTATTAAGATCACCAAGAACAAAGAGGAAGTTGATAATTTAATATTCTCAGATACCATAGTATATGATATCATAGATGACGAATTCCACGCCTATAGAAAATTAAATGTCATTCGTAAAATAGGTGCCGTTTATTATGATATCTCCATCTTCAAGTCCTTGATCGAATCTAATCTCTTGGTTGTAGAGATATTAAAGCCCATGTTATTGGTTTTTTTAGGGTTGTTGTCTTTTCTTTTGCTTGGTAACCTTTTTATTTCAAGAGGTTTGTGGAGGCCGTTCAAGGAAACACTTGTCACCCTTAAGAATTATGAACTGGGAAGTACTCGGTCTATAGATTTCAGCAGGACTAATACTCAAGAATTCAACCAGCTCAACAGTATGTTGAACACAATGATTAAAAAAATTCATTATGATTACCTCAATCTTAAAGAATTTACCGAGAATGCCGCGCATGAGATCCAGACGCCTTTGGCCATAATCCGTAACAAATGTGAAATTCTTCTGCAGTCTGAAAGCCTTACCGAGGTAGAGTTAAAGCCGTTAAAATCAATATACAATAGTTGCCTGCGGTTATCCAAGATAAATCACGGTCTAACCTTATTGGCTAAAATTGAATCCGGTGCATATGATAATTCAGAGAAAATAGATGTTACTGAAGTAGTTAGGAACCAAGTCCAGCACTATATAGAAGTAATTGAGCTTAATGGGTTTAAGATTACAACGGAATTGAGTCATCCTATTCACTTTGAGATTAATCCTGATCTTGTAGTGATTTTAGTGTCAAATTTGATAAGAAACGCCATTAAACATAATAATACAAATGGCATTATACATATAATTACTATGCCAAATTGTATTAGGTTTTCAAATAGCGGAAATCAAACCACAATAGATGTCAATCAGTTTAAAAGGTTTAATAGATCAAATAAAAATTCGCTGGGCTTGGGGCTATCAATTATTAATAAAATATGTTCGGCATACCATATTCGGTTAGAGTATTGCTATGAAAACGGACTACACAATTTTGTCTTATACTTTTGATTTTATAGACAGAATCTCTACAGAATTAACCCATAAGTTTACCTAACATAAAATATGAGGCAGTTAATTTTAATAGTATTTATAGGGTTTATGGTTTGCTCATGTAACAAGGAAACCGTTCCTAGGGAGGTGCAAATTAAATTCTTGGAAATTGAGCCTTCTGCCCACAATATTGAATGGAGTTTGAAAAGAGAACTATACAGGTTGCATTATACCCTGGACGGTTTTAACTACACCTCTTATTTTGATAAAGATGGGAACTGGCTTGAAACGGAATTGGAAATAGATAAAACCGAACTTCCAGTGGCCATATCAAAAACGATAGCTGAAAAATTAAGTGATTATTCAATAATAGATATAGAGTTGGTGAAAACAGCGGATAATCAAATATTTTATGAAATAGATCTTAAAAAAGGAGATAAAATTTACGATATACTTTTTAACGATTC
The DNA here is from genome assembly GCA_965652575.1 of uncultured Arenibacter sp. GTDB lineage: Bacteria > Bacteroidota > Bacteroidia > Flavobacteriales > Flavobacteriaceae > Arenibacter. The sequence continues at coordinate 14,065 of CBFGWQ010000058.1, forward strand.
AGGAAAAATATTAAGAAAAAAGATATAACATTATGAAGTTTACACACCCAACAGTTGGTCTCTTAGGTTTAATAGGTGCAGTTTTAATTAGTGCTTGCGAGTCAAAACCAAAGATTGCAGAGAACGCCATAAAACCAAAAATAACAACACAGGTCACAAAACATGATACTGACGATGCAGCCATATGGATAAATGAGGAAGACCCTTCCCAAAGCTTAATACTGGGAACGGATAAAAACGAGGACGGTGCCTTGTATGTTTACGACTTAAAAGGCAATATCATTGAAGATAAAACGGTTAGGGGGTTAAAACGTCCCAACAATGTGGATATAGAAGAGTTTGAACTGGGGGAGGAAGAATTTTCCATTGCGGTGGTTACGGAACGGCTTACCAATAAAATAAGAATATTTAGGCTTCCAGAAATGATACCTTTGGACAATGGGGGCATTGAGGTTTTTGAAGGTGAAGATCAAAGGGACCCTATGGGGATTTCACTATATAAAAATACGGAAGACAAGGTCTACGCCTTTGTAGGAAGAAAATCTGGACCGCTGGATGGGTATATTTGGCAATATGAATTAAAAGGGGATGAGAACGGAAATATCATTGCCGAAAAAGTACGGGCTTTTGGAAAATATAGTGGGAAAAAGGAAATTGAAGCTATAGTAGTGGATGATGAACTGGGTTATGTGTATTATTCCGATGAAGGTGTAGGGGTACGTAAATATTTCGCTGATGTTGGGAAGGGAGATGAGGAGTTGGCAATTTTTGCCACAGAAGGTTTTGCTGGAGATCATGAGGGGATAAGTATTTACACAACGGATATTGGTACCGGTTATATAATTGTTTCCGATCAACAGGCCAATAAATTTCAAATATTCTCCAGGGAAGGAAGTGCAGATAATCCTCACCAACATTTATTGGTAAAATCTATAGATGTTTCAACAATGGAGAGTGATGGCTCAGAAGTTACCAATGCATCCTTGGGCGATTTGTTTCCAAAGGGAATGTTTGTGGCTATGTCAGATGACAGGACCTTTCAACTTTACGCTTGGGAAGATATTGCCGGTGACGATTTAATGATTGCCCCGGATGGTCTGCCTCAACATACCAAAAATGCCATACAACCTAAGTATATAACGGAAAAAGTAGTTTTTGATACGGATGACCCGGCTATCTGGGTAAATAAAAATGATCCCGCCCAAAGTTTAATAATTGGTACGGACAAAGAAGATGGCGGAGGTTTATACGTTTTTGATTTGCAAGGAAAAATCATAAAAGATAAAGTTATTCCCAATCTTCAAAGGCCAAATAATGTAGATATTGCATATGGCTACATCCTAAATGGAAAGCCCATAGATATTGCTGTAACTACGGAAAGAAGTAGAAATCAATTAAGGGTTTTTAGTGTGCCCGATATGAAGCCTATTGATGGTGGTGGTTTGGCTGTTTTTGAGGACAGGGATAAGAAAGACCCTATGGGAGTTGCCTTGTTTAAAAATCCCAAAGACGGATTGGTATATGCAATAGTTGGTCCCAAAGATGGACCGTCTAAGGGGTACCTATGTCAGTACCGAATAGATAATGACTGTAAAGGAAAGGTGAAGCTAACTAAAATTAGGGATTTTGGCAACTATAGTGGTATTAAAGAAATTGAGGCTATTGCCGTAGATAATGAATTGGGCTATGTGTATTGTTCGGACGAGGCTTTTGGGGTTCGTAAATACTACGCGGACCCCTCAAAAGGGGATGAAGAATTGGCCTTATTTGGAACAAAGGAGTTTGGCAGGGACATAGAAGGTATAAGTATCTACAAGAATGCTGATGGAACTGGATATATTTTGATATCCGATCAGCAACGGAACACTTTCAATATTTTTTCAAGGGAAGGTTCGGAAGCTAATCCACATAATCACAATTTTATTAAATCGGTAGAGTTGATGACCCTGGAAAGTGATGGTTCCGATGTTACCTCTATAGGTTTGGGCGATGAATTTCCAAAGGGCATGTTTGTAGGAATGTCTACGGATAAAACTTTTCATATATACGATTGGCGCGATATAGCAGGGGACGATTTAAAATAATCAATTGATATAAATACTGTTAAACTTCATTGAATCATGCGTGGTATTACTAAACACCTAATATTTACAATATTATCCTGCCTCATTTCAGTATACAGTTTTTCGCAACAACCCCAAGCAGAAACAAAGCTTATTGTTGGCGTTATTGTAGATCAAATGAGAGCGGAGTATCTGTACAGATTTCAAGATAAATTTTCCGATGATGGCTTTAAGCGCTTAATGAATGATGGATTTGTATGTAGAAATACACATTACAATTACATTCCCACCAAAACAGCTCCTGGGCATGCATCGGTGTATACGGGTACTACCCCAAAGTACCATGGTATCATAGCCAATGAATGGTATGACAGGACAATAAAGCAGGAAATTAATAATGTAGACGATCTTAGTACACAAACAATAGGGGGAGAGGGCTCTAATGGACAACGTTCTCCGCGCAAAATGTTATCGACGACAATTACCGATGAATTGCAGTTGTCAAATGATGGCAAATCTAAGGTGATAAGCATTTCCTTAAAGGATAGGGGTGCCATTTTACCAGGCGGACATATGTCCGATGGGTCATATTGGTACGATGCAGAAACTGGAAACTTTATAACTAGTACGTATTACAAGCAAGAACTTCCTGCATGGGTTGAAAAATTCAATAAACAAGGGCATGTGAAATCGTTGTTGAAAAGTGGTTGGCATACTTTACGACCTATTGGCAGCTACACAGAGAGCACGAGTGATGAGCAAGCCTATGAAAAAGTCTTTCACCATAAAAATAATGCCGCCTTCCCTTATGAGTTCAGAAAACTGTCGGATGAAGATCAATTTAACCTTTTTCAAGAAACACCATTTGGAAATACAATAGTGGCAATGCTGGCTCATGCCGCGCTTGAACATGAAAAATTAGGAAAAGGTGATGAAACCGATTTTCTGGCAATTAGTTTTTCGAGTACGGATAAAGTTGGACATGCATTTGGTCCCAATTCCATTGAAATAGAGGATACCTATTTAAGATTGGATCAAGATATAGCGTCCTTGTTACATAAATTGGATGCCCATATGGGTAAAGGAAACTACACTTTCTTTTTAACGGCAGATCATGCTGCCTCAGATGTGCCACAATATCTTATTAATAATAAAGTCCCTGCCGGTTATTACAGTTCCAAAAACATAGTAACCAAAGTAAATGCAAGGCTGGGGGCATTGTTCAAGATAGACGGCTTGGTGGAAAACATGTCCAATGGGCAATTGTTTTTGGACATGGATAAAATAGAGGCCAATCAACTCAATTACAATGATGTTTTGGAGGAGAGTAAAAGGGAGCTTTATTCTTTAGAAGGTGTTTTTCAGGTTTTGCTTCGCAATGATCTAGAAAAGTTGGAATATACATTTGATGAGAAAGGAATGGTTCAACGCGGTTTTCATTTAAAACGCTCCGGTGACATTGTGGTGTTATTTAATCCTTCTTGGACCGAAGATAGAAAGTATGGTACCGAACATGGATCAGGGTTTAGCTACGATACCCATGTGCCCTTGTTATGGTTTGGCAATAATATTCCCAAAGGTGTCTCTACTCAAAAATATAGTATTACGGATATAGCTCCTACCATATCTATGTTGTTGGGCATAAAATTTCCGAATGCCTGTACTGGTATGCCTATCGGGGAGTTGTTAAAGGAGTAGGTAAAAGTTGGTTTATATGTTGTTGTACTAAAGGGCAATATACATTAGTTGGGCAATAAGGTTTTTCTATCCGTAATTGCTCGGTAAAAATATGAGACCTCTTAATGTATTCCAAAATCAATTGATAAGGGAATTTTGCACATAATGCAAACCTTTGCATGTTTTTTTAGCATTAATTGTTTTCCAAAGGGCAATTTTTATTGTTTATTTATAGTAGTTTGATTCTTTGGCGCTTTTAATATTTGAATTTTTATGCACTTATCACCGGAGATATTTTTTAAGAACTGTTATGGTAGGTATGCCATTCCAGCTGTTAATGTTTTTACCATGGAGCAGGTCCTCGGACTTTTTAGCTCAGGGGAAAAGGCCAAGGCACCTTTTATAGTACAAATAACACCAGCGGCACGGAATTATGCCGGTCCGGAAATGCTCATAGCTATGATTAATGCAGCTGCGAAAATATTTCCCAGGGCGATGTATGCCGTTCATATGGATCATGGGATAGAGGCACATGCTTTTGATGCCATACGATCCAACGATTATAAATCTGTTATGATCGATGCCTCCCACGACAGTTTTAAGGATAATGTAAAAAGAACTAAGGCCGTAGTGGTGGAGGCTCATAAAAAAAACATTTTTGTAGAGGCCGAACTCGGAGTGTTGAGTGGGGTGGAAGATGATTTGTCCATAGATGAAAAACATGCCAGATACACCCAGCCCTCGGAGGTGCAGGAATTTGTGGAGTTGACAGGATGCGACAGTTTGGCCGTAGCAGTAGGTACCAGTCACGGGGCCTACAAATTTT
>CBFGWQ010000059.1:0-18507 GCA_965652575.1 uncultured Arenibacter sp.
CAAAATACATCCCTGTTTTTAGGATTCGATTCCAATTTTATACGCTTTTAAAGCTCTTTCCCTGGCAAATTTATGCTCAACTATGGGGTCCGGGTATTCAAAGGTGTCAAATTCAGGAATCCACTTTCTTACATACTTGTAATCTTTGTCGAACTTTTGTTGTTGTGATAAAGGGTTAAAAACCCTGAAGTAGGGAGCGGCATCACAACCGGTCCCTGCCGCCCATTGCCAGTTTCCATTGTTGGAGGACAATTCATAATCCAATAATTTTTTGGCAAAATAACTCTCCCCCCACCTCCAGTCGATCAATAAATGTTTGCATAGGAAGCCAGCTGTGATCATCCGTACCCGATTATGCATAAAACCGGTTTTGTTAAGCTGCCTCATACCGGCATCCACCATGGGATATCCCGTTTTTCCTTCGCACCAGAGTTTAAATTCCTCTTTGTTATTTCTCCATTGGATATTATCGTATTTGGGCTTAAAATTTTGGGTGACCACTTTAGGGAAGTGAAATAGGATTTGCATAAAGAATTCCCTCCAGATCAATTCACTCATAAAAACCTCATGTTTTTTATCTATCATGGCAATTAGCTGTCTAATACCTATGGTTCCAAATCTTAAATGGGGACTCAGATAACTGCTAATGTCCATAAATGGGAAATCCCTTTGTTCCCCATAAAGATGCAGCCTGGTCAGGTCAAAGTCCGGTACTCGAATATCCGACATTTTGAAACCAATATCTTCCAATGTCATTGTGGTATATTTTCCTTTAAGTAGGTTGTTCAGTATAGGGTATTTGAGTTGAACGGGATTTTCTTCCTGAAATTTTGAGAGCCACTTATTCTTGTAGGGCGTAAAAACGGTATAGGGTTCCCCATCGTTTTTTACAATTTCATTTTCCCCGAATATTACTTGATCCTTAAAACTTAAAAAGGGGATATCCTTCTTTGAAAGTATTTCTGCAATTTCCTTGTCCCTGCCAATGGCATACGGCTCATAATCCCGATTGGTGTACACGGCGGCAATATTATATTTTATGGTTAAACCCTCCCACATGGTAGCCGGCTCCCCATACAGGCACAAAATATCGGACCCATGGTCCCTTAGGCTCTCTTTTATCCTAAGAATTGATTTATGGATGAAACTGACCCTGGCGTCATCTTCGGCCAGTTCATTTAAAATATGTCGGTCAAAGATAAATATGGGCAACACGGGGATACCCTTGTCCAATGCTGCCGCCAGTGCCGTGTTGTCTTCTATCCTAAGATCGCGTCTAAACCAAAATATGGCAATTGGGGTTTGGTTATGGGATGGGGTTGGAACGTGTTCTGTACTCATATTGGTCACCTTTGTGTAGATTGGAAAAAATGATCGTTATATCGGGCTTTTGGCCCGTATGGATTTAGAGTGTTGAAGAAGTTGGTCTTCTTATCCTGTTTGGAATATTTGGAGTCGTACGACTTTATGGACACCTTAAAAATATGCTCTATGGAAGAAAAATGTTTTCCCTTTGCCTTTTAGTTCACTTCCAAACCAACTACGTAGCCCTCACTTCCCCTGACATTAAAGACCGTACTGTCTTCAAAGATCAGATACTGCCCCTTAATACCTTTTAAGACCCCGCTGTATATAGGCGTTTTATCCAGATTAAGGCTCTTTACCTTTTTGGGATACTGTAGTACCGGAAACGCCAATTGGGTTTCTGAATTGTTTTCAATGTAATATGGTACGGCCTCTTCCGGGATATATTTTCTTAATTTATTTCTATATTCCACAAGGTCTTCATCTTCTACATCGTTAGTCAACATTTTGCGCCAGTTGGTCTTGTCGCCAATGTGTTCCTTTAAGGCAACCTCGGTAACGCCTGCCAGATAACGATTGGGCACTTCAACAATCGCTATGGCTTCATGGGCGCCCTGGTCTATCCATCTAGTGGGCACTTGCGATTTACGGGTAACGCCCACTTTAATGTTACTGGAATTGGCAAGATATACGATATGGGGCTGTAATTGGACCTTTTTTTCATATTCCAGATCACGGTCTTCCTTGTCCAGATGTGCCGTACTCAATTCGGGGCGCATAACCCAATCCCCCGCCGTAGGAATTTCATAAAAACAGGTTTTACAGAAACCTTGTCTGTAAATTGGGCGATCCAGTCCACAATTAAGACATTGATATTTAATAAAGGAAATGGTAAGTTCCTTGTTCAATACCTGGTTCAGGTTTAGAAAGTCGCCCTCAAATATGAGGTAATATTGTATGGGGTCCGCCAATTCGGTCTGCATTTTTTTTAGAACTCCTTGATACTGCATATTTTTTCTGCTTAGGGTAAAATCAATTTGAATATGAATCCAATTAAAGCTATTTTTAGCCGATTTAATTTAACGTTTGTTTAATAAATTCCTTATATGGGCACTTTACTCAAAAAAACCTGCTATAAAAAGCTATAAAGATACCTAAAAATGCCAATAACATTATTCAATTCCATTGCTTCTTGGCTGTTGAAAAAGAGATATCACCAGATAGAACTTTTTTTAAAGTATCCTGAGGAGGTGCAGAACGAGGTATTGCACCAGTTATTGGCCTATGCGGAGGATACCGAGATGGGAAGGAAGTACGATTTTGAATCCATAGCCAGTTATGAAATCTTTGTGGAGCGGGTTCCCATAGTCTCCTATGAAGAGGTAGAGCCTATGATAGAACGGTCCAGAAGGGGGGAACAGAACATCTTTTGGCCAACGACCATTAAGTGGTTCGCAAAGAGTAGTGGTACTACCAACGCCAAGAGCAAGTTTATTCCGGTAAGCTCCGAGGCTTTGGAGGATTGCCATTACAAATCCAGTAAGGACCTGCTCTGTCTATATTTGAACAACAATGAGAACTCCCAGTTGTTTACGGGCAAGAGTCTACGATTGGGCGGGAGTAAGGAGCTGTATCAGGATAATGGTACTGTTTTTGGGGATCTTTCCGCTATTCTTATAGATAATATGCCATTTTGGGCAGAACTGAGCAGTACCCCTAGCAATAAGGTGTCCCTAATGAGCGAATGGGAGTCCAAGTTACAGGCCATTATTAGGGAAAGTGTTCAGGAAAATGTGACCAGCCTGGCCGGGGTACCTTCTTGGATGTTGGTACTCTTGAACAATGTGCTGGAACAAACGGGAAAGGAGCATCTTTTTAAAGTGTGGGCCAATTTGGAAGTATATTTCCATGGTGGGGTAAGTTTTAACCCTTATAAGGACCAATATTCAAGACTTTTGCCGCGGAAGAATTTTAATTACTACGAAATATACAACGCTTCCGAAGGATTTTTTGCCATCCAGGATAGAAATAATGCGGACGATCTTTTACTGATGCTGGATTATGGGATTTTCTATGAATTTATCCCCATGGAAACCTATGGTACAAGTGGGCAGGTAGCCGTGCCGTTATGGAAGGTAACGGTAAATAGGAACTATGCGGTAGTAATTACGACCAATGCAGGTCTTTGGAGGTATAAAATTGGGGATACGGTAAGGTTTACCTCCATCAACCCCTATAGGATCAAGATTACCGGAAGAACAAAACATCATATCAATGTATTTGGGGAGGAGTTGATCATAGAGAATGCGGAAGAGGCCTTAAGGGCCATTTGTAAAAAAACGGGTTCCGAAATTAAGGACTATACAGTGGCGCCGATATTTATGGAAGGTAAGGAAAAAGGTGCGCATGAGTGGATCATAGAGTTTAGAAAGGCTCCCGAGGAACTGGCCTATTTTACCGAAATTCTTGATAATGCGCTTAAATCCTTGAACTCGGACTATGAGGCCAAACGTTATAACAATATTACTTTAAAACTTCCCAAAGTGCATATTGCCAGGGAAAATCTATTTTATGATTGGCTAAAATCAAAAGATAAATTGGGAGGGCAGCATAAAATTCCAAGATTGTCCAATAAAAGGGATTATATCGAGGAATTGCTTCAGATGAACAAATAAATGTGATTTAAACGGTCAATATGTTCAAATTAGAGGCATCAAATGTTTCCCATTAACTATTTATACTTTTTATTATGGCGAATAGATTAGTAATATTGTCCGATATGTGGGGTTCTAAACAAGGGCTATGGATTACCTCCTATTTGGGTTACTTGCAACAATATTATGATATTACATTTTATGATTGTCAGCATTTGGCCAATATAAGTTTGGAGGTAAATTCTTCGGAAAATGTCCACAAGGAATTTGTTGATGGGGGAGTGGAAACCGCCGTGGCACATTTGCTTAAAAAGGAAACGGAACCCAGCCATTATTTGACCTTTGGTATTGGTGGTTGCATAGCATGGAAGGCTGCCCTTAAAGGCTTGCCCTTAAAAGCATTATATACTATTTCCAGTACAAGACTGCGTTTTGAGAGCGAGAGGCCGGCTACGGGGGATATAAAACTTCTTTATGGGCAAAATGATGAGTTTAGGCCTTCAACTACTTGGTCCGACCAGTTGGGCGTAGAGGTCGAGGTTGTGAAAGGTTTTGGACATGAACTCTATACCGATGAAAAAATAATCAGTAAGGTCTGCCTGGATTTATTGGCCAAGGTAATGCAAAAACAGTATGTGGCCTAATACCTAATATGGAAGGCAAATTATAGATTTTATAAAAGTTAAAAGCAGTCTTTTAAGAGACTGCTTTTAACTTTTTAATGGTTTCAAAGGATAATTTTTCTTCGGCATAAGGTTTGGTTACCTTAAATTCCGTTTCGTTCGTACTGGGGAATTCGAACATGGCATCGGTAAAAATGGCTTCGCATAGGGAACGTAATCCCCTTGCCCCCAATTTATATTCTATGGCCTTGTCCACAATATAATCCAACGCCTGTTCCGTTATTTTAAAGGAAATTCCATCCATCTTGAACAATTTTTCATATTGTTTGATTATGGCATTCTTGGGCTCTGTTAAAATGGCCCTTAAGGTTTCCTTGTCCAGGGGGTTCATATGGGTCAGTACCGGTAGTCTACCGATAATCTCGGGGATTAATCCAAAATCCTTTAAGTCTTTGGGTACAATGTACTGTAGAATATTTTCGTTGTCTACTTTTTCCTCGGCCTTGGAGGCGCTATAGCCTACTGCCTGCATGTTCAGTCTTTTGGTAATGTGCCTTTCAATTCCATCAAAGGCACCTCCGGCAATGAACAGGATATTTTCTGTGTTTACTTCTATAAATTTTTGATCCGGGTGTTTTCTGCCTCCTTTGGGCGGTACATTTACCACTGTACCTTCCAAAAGTTTAAGTAACCCTTGTTGGACACCTTCCCCGGATACATCTCGTGTTATGGAAGGATTGTCGCTTTTGCGCGCAATTTTGTCAATTTCATCTATAAAGACGATGCCGCGTTCCGCTTTTTCCAAATTGTAATCTGCCGCCTGTAGCAATCGGGTTAGTATACTTTCCACATCCTCCCCAACGTAACCGGCTTCCGTTAGTACCGTTGCATCTACAATGGCCAAGGGAACATTCAACATCTTGGCAATGGTTTTGGCCATAAGTGTCTTGCCGGTTCCGGTTTGGCCCACCATTACAATATTGCTCTTTTGGATTTCTATATCGTCATCCTTGCTTTTTGGTTGTAGAAGTCGCTTGTAATGGTTGTAGACGGCAACGGACATTACTTTTTTGGTGCGATCCTGACCAATGATGAAGGTGTCCAAAAATTCCTTGATCTCCAAAGGTTTTTTCAAGGTCAGTTCGGAGGAAAGGTCGTTGTTTTTGGTCTGCTTGGATTCTTCGGCAACAATACCGTGTGCTTGCTCTATACAACGATCACAGATGTGCGCATCAAGGCCTGCAATCAATAAATTGGTTTCTGGTTTCTTTCTACCACAAAAAGAGCATTCTAAATTTTCTTTTGCCATATCATTTTATCACTTTCAATAATAGTAACGAATAATCCATAATTAGGGTAACCACTTAGTATGCAACCTGGATTTTTTCGAATCTTTTAGTTGTCTCTAATCCCTGTCCCTTACCAAGATCTCGTCGATCATGCCATAATCCTTGGCTTCGTTTGCTTTCATCCAGTAATCCCTGTCGCTATCATCATTTACTTTTTCAAGGGCTTGTCCGGAATGATGTGCAATGATTTGGTACAATTCATCTTTAAGTTTAAGGATCTCCCTGGCCGTAATTTCAATATCACTGGCCTGTCCCTGTGCCCCGCCAAGAGGTTGGTGGATCATTACCCTGGAGTGGGTCAATCCGCTACGCTTGCCTTTCTCACCGGCACATAGGAGCACGGCCGCCATAGAGGCCGCCATTCCGGTACATATGGTGGCCACATCGGGTTTTATGAACTGCATGGTGTCATAGATCCCCAAACCGGCATAAACGCTTCCGCCAGGGGAATTGATATATATCTGTATGTCCTTGGAGGCATCCGTACTTTCCAAAAATAATAACTGTGCCTGTACAATGTTGGCAACCTGGTCATTGATACCTGTTCCAAGAAAAATGATCCTGTCCATCATCAAGCGCGAAAAAACATCCATAGCCACTGCGTTCAGCTGCCTTTCTTCTATAATGTTAGGGGTAAGGTTGGTGGGGTACATACTGCTCAAAATAGTATCGTAATACATGCTATTTATTCCCTGATGTTTAATAGCATAGTTTTTGAATTCTTTCCCGTAATCCATATTTTATGTCAATAGTTTTATAAGATAAAAAAAGTGTCGAAAATAAAATCTTCGACACTGTAAATATACTTATTTTTAGTGAAACTATATTTTATTGGTTCCTATCGTAGCCTATTTAAATGTTGGTCCCAACTAATTTTGATTAGCCGTAAACTTCCTTAACAAAATCTTCGTAAGTAACTTCTTTCAATTTTAAATTTGCCTTTTCTTTATAAAGGGTCAAAAGCTTTTGGCTCATCAATTGTTCCGATAGGCGTTTTACTTCATCCTGGTTGGAAAGTACCCTTGCGGCAATATTGTCCAATTCCTCTTCTTTGGGATTCAACTGTCCAAATTGTGCCATTTGTTGTTTAATAAAGCCTTTTGCAAATTCCTTTAGCTCGTCAAACTGTATCTGGATACCATTCTCTTGAATGATCTTGCCTTCTATTAGTTGATATCGCAGGCCTTTTTCCGATTTTTCAAACTCCTCGTTCGCCTCTTCCTCTGTCAACTGTTTTTCACCGGTCATTTGGATCCACTTGGTCAAAAATTCCGTAGGAAGGTCAAATTTGATGTTGTCTATAAAATATTCGGTAACATCATTTAACAGTTTTTGGTCGGATTGTTGCTCAAATTGCTTTTCCGAATCTTCCTTGATGCGTTCTTTAAGCTCTTTTTCGGAGGTAATCACATCTTTCCCGAACAACTTGTCAAAAAGTTCCTGATCCAATTTTGCAGGCTCCTTTTCGTTGATTTCCTCTATGGTGAAAGTAACTTCGATATCCAATTTCTCGGATTTTTCACCATCAATGCCCAAAGAACTGCCCAATAGGTAATCTTCTTTGAACAATCCTTTTGTATTTAAGGTAACCACATCGCCCACTTTTTTGCCCAAAAGGCTTTCAAGCGCTTTTTTGCTTTTTATTTTCTCGATTTCGATAACGGTCTTATGGTCTATTTCCTCTGCCTCGTTCTTGAAAACACCGTTTACGTCATCCTTTTTCCCGATTTCCGTCTTGCTGATCAATTTTCCGTATTGCTTTTGAATGCGCTCTACCTGCTCATCGATCATTTTCTTGTCGGCAATAATTTTGTAGTGCGTTATGGCTTTTTTCGACTTAAGGTCTACGTTGAAATTAGGGGCAAGTCCCAATTCAAATTCAAATGCAAATTCTTCGGAATCCCAATTAAAGTTGTCCTGTTGTTTGGGAAGTGGATTTCCTAGAACATCCAGCTTTTCTTCCGTAAGATATTTGTTTAGATTGTCCTGTAACAGTTTGTTTACCTCATCTACCAAAACGGCCTTTCCATATTGTTTCTTGATCAATCCCATTGGCACCTGACCTTTCCTGAAACCTGGTATGTTCGCCTGTTTTCTGTAGTCCTTTAAGATTGTTTCTACCTTATCGAAGTAATCGTCCTTGGTTACCGCAACTTTTACTACTGCATTTAATTCGTCAATCTGCTCTTTAGTGATGTTCATTTCTATATCTAATTTTGCTAAAATAAAATGGGATGCAAAAGTAGTATATTTTCCAATCTCCAACAAGTTTTTAAAATACTGAATGTCAAAAAGGTACCCTATTTATTTTTGTCGTCATTTAGAAATGAATAAAATATAGATTGCAGCAAAGAAAGCAAAAGGCTAAAAAGTAAGGCCCACCATATATTATTTACCTGAAAACCATCAATGAAATAATCGGTCAGAAGGATGATTATAGCATTGATTATGAGCAGGAACAGCCCCAAGGTGAGAATGGTGACCGGCAAGGTGAGGATGACCAGGATGGGTTTAACTATAAAATTCAGTAAACTTAGTACAATGGCTACGATAATGGCCGTGGTATAGGAGTCCACACCCACCCCGGGCAGTATTTTTGATAAAATAACAACGGCTATGGCACTTAGGAGAATTCTTAAAATCAGTTTCATAATTTATTTTTTTTGGTTAATGGTTTTATATGAATTTTTAATTCCATTAAAAATAAACATTTAAAGGTTAAAACCCTGCAATTTTATTGTAGTTAATGTGAGTTCGATTTATATTTTACTTAAAATCGGTTGTTAATATAACATCCGTCCGGTCCGCGGATCCCGATAGATTCGGGAGAGACCTCATTTTAAAAGCATTACGGTACAATAACCTCTCGACTCCGCCTGTCTGTCCGACTAGGCAGGCTCGAGGGGACTGTAGTAATTTTTTAATTTACAATAAATCAATTACTTGAAGTTATTTTTATGTCGAACTCACGTTAGTTAATTTGGTTTCCAAAAACTTTGTGTGTCCATGTTCGGTAAAAGGCGGTGGGCAGTGAAATCCGTTTTACAGCTTAAAGCTTAGGGCTAATCGAATTGACTACTTGATAAATTGGATGGATTTTTTATAAAATTGGGTGGGATTCTCCGCATGTAGCCAATGCCCTGCCTTTTCTATGGTTTCTATCGTGGCCAATGGAAAATGTCTTTTTATGGCAGGGAAATCATCTAGGGTTATGTACTCCGATCTGTCCCCCCTTAAAAAAAGAGTTGGTCCTTTGTAGGTGTCGGTAGACCCAATATTTTCTCCAATTTCCTCCATTCTTTCACTTAGGACCTTAAGGTTGAAACGAAAGCCCAGTACGCCCTTTTCTTCCCAATATAAATTTTTCAACAAAAACTGGCGGACCCCAACATTTTTGATGTATTTGGATAACTGTTCGTCCGCGTCACTTCTTGAGGTGATGTTCCTTATGTCAATGGCATTGAGTCCGTTGATTATATCTTGATGATGTGGCGGGTAATATTTAGGGGCAATGTCTGCCACAAGCAGTTTTTTTGTGAATTGGGGATAACGACAGGCAAAAAGCATGGCCGTTTTTCCCCCCATGGAATGGCCAAGTAGAACGGCCTTTCCCAATTGATGGTGGTCCATGTAGCGTTTTACATCCTCTGTTAATAAATCATAATTGAAATCGGCGGAATGAAAACTTTTTCCATGGTTGCGCAGATCCACCAGGTGTGCTTCAAAGCCCTCTTCGGCATATTTGGAACCCATGGATTTCCAATTGTCGGACATGCCCAAAAATCCGTGTAAAATAATAATGGGTTGTCCTTCCCCTAAAATATTGGAATGTAATACCGGCATTATTTTAATTTGTTTAAGTACATATTAATGACATTTTCCAGGCCTAGATAAAGGGATTCACATATTAGGGCATGGCCAATGGAAACTTCCAACAAGTGGGGAATGTTTTCTTTGAAATATTTTATGTTGTCCAGGCTTAGGTCGTGTCCCGCATTTATGCCCAAGCCTAAATCGTGGGCTGTACTTGCAGCTTCGGAAAAGGCTAAAATTTCCTTTTTGTTCCCTTTGGCGTAATCTAGGGCATAGCTTTCGGTATATAGCTCAATACGGTCGGCACCCGTCAATGCGGCACCATGGACCATTTCAATATCGGCGTCCACAAAAATGGAAGTTCTGATCCCGTTGCTTTTAAAGGTGGAAATTACCTCTTTCAGGAAATCCTTGTGCTTTATGGTGTCCCATCCTGCATTGGATGTAATGGCATCAACGGCATCGGGGACCAGGGTAACCTGTGTTGGTTTTACTTCCAGTACCAAATCCATAAAGGATTTTATGGGATTTCCTTCAATATTGAATTCGGTCCGCACTATTTTTTTTAAGTCCCTGGCATCTTGGTATTTAATATGTCTTTCATCCGGTCTGGGGTGTATCGTAATGCCCTGTGCGCCAAAATCTTCAATATTTTTGGCCACTTTTAACAGATCCGGTACGTTTCCTCCACGCGAATTTCTTAATGTTGCAATTTTATTTATATTAACGCTAAGCTTTGTCATAGGATTTTGGTATGTTTAAAGGGCAAAAATACAAATTCGGCATACCATTTGCTTCTTTTGTTAGGAAAGATTAAGATTTAAAGATTTTCCGACCCGACCGTACCGGGACGGTCGGGTTTACCTCTCCTTGGGAGAGGTCGGGATGGCCTTTTCGGCAGTTCCGGGTGAGGCAAAATATAAATCGATCGGACCCTGGGGATTTTTGTAGGCATTTGGTCAGGATCGGTTTTGGGGAAATGATGATTTCCCCCATTGCTTTTTAAGTACACCAAAAAGCTTGGTTTTTTGGAAATAATACTTGGTAGGATTCGGGTTCTTAGAAATTATTATTAGTATTTTGCGTTATAATATGAAGTTATGAACATTCAAAACAACATAATTGTCACATTGCCGATTTTTAAAGTAGGGGATTCCTTAAAAAAAGTAATCAAGTTCTTTAATGAATCAACCTATTCCCATATTGCCGTAGTGGATGGGAATGTGTTTATCGGGGTTTTGGGTGAAAATGATCTTGATAATTATGACAAGAATGGAAAGGTGGAGGATTATAGATATAATTTGGAAACCTTTTTTGTCCGAAAGGAAACTTCTTGGCTGGATGTATTGGAGCTATTTTCGAAGAACGGGGCAAATCTTTTGCCCGTCTTGGATGATAATGGCCTTGTTTTGGGGTATTATGATCTTATAGATATTGTGGACAAGTTTATAGATACGCCCTTTTTTACGGAACCAGGGGGGATTCTTGTCTTGGCAAAGGGATCAAAGGATTATTCCTTTAGCGAAATTGCCCAAATAGTGGAAAGCAACAATGTTAAGCTGATAGGAGGGTTTATTACGGATATACGAAACGATGTTATTCAGATCACCATTAAAATAGGGACTACACATTTAAATGAAATTATACAGTCATTTAGAAGGTATAACTACACCATACTCTACGGAAATAACGACGATCAATTTATTGAGGATTTAAAGCAGAGGTCCGATTATTTGGATAAATATCTAAATGTGTAGCCCTATGGAATAAACCAGCTTGAACAAGGGCAATACCTTCCGATGATCTTGGGGCACAGATTTATTGACCGTGCCAATTACACCCGTCTGTCCGCCCGTTCCTGTCCGGACGGGAATGAAGGAATCGGACAGGTCTTGCCAAAAGAAATAGATTTAAACGGATAAAACGAACATTAAGAAATTTAAACGTGTGAAAGTTGCCATTTACGGACTTACCGGTCAGAATAACGTTTTGGATTGCATTGTGGAATTGTTGGATGAACTTCAAAATGAAAATGCTGAAGTCTATTTTGAAAAAGGGTTTTACCACTTGATTATGTCCAAACGCAATGTGGGCGAATTCCCTACATATACGGATTCCAATGGGCTTGATGCCGGTTTCGATATGTTTGTGAGTTTTGGTGGTGATGGCACCATATTAAGGGCTACCACCTATGTGCGCAACCTGGGAATACCGATCGTAGGTGTAAATACGGGTAGATTGGGGTTTTTATCCACCTTTAGAAAAGAAGATGTACGCAAGGTGGTAAAGGAATTCGTTTCGGGAGCCTATACCGTGGTAGAGCGCAGTCTGGTAGAGGTGGATGCCCGATCCGATATTCCGGAATTTAAGACATTGAACTTCGCCTTGAACGAGATTACCGTGAGCAGGAAGGATACTACTTCCATGATTACGGTGGAAACGCATTTGAACGATGAATACCTTACATCCTATTGGGCAGATGGGTTAATAGTGGCGACCCCCACCGGATCTACGGGGTACTCACTAAGTTGTGGCGGCCCTGTAATTGCCCCTACGGCAAAATCATTGATACTTACCCCCATTGCACCCCATAATCTAAATGCAAGACCTTTGGTAATTTCGGATGATACCGTTATTAGGCTCAAGGTTTCCGGGAGGGAAGAAAGTCATTTGGTTTCTTTGGACTCTAGGATAGCCACCGTGGCCAGTGGGAAGGAAATCTTTATCAGAAAAGCGCCATTTACCATAAAAATGATAGAATATACCTCCGAAAGTTTTCTTAAAACACTGCGAAATAAGTTGTTATGGGGCGAGGACAAACGTAACTGATTGTTTTTCGGGGCGACAATAAAAAGGAACAAAATCTGTTTATCAAGTGGGGACATGAATGTAATAATTGGCTTGGGTTAGGTTTACTATGAAATGACTTCTTTCCCGAAAACCATCGGGATCCGCTCGGAGTGACGATCAATTGTCCGGTCGTGCGGGGTCGAGACCTAATTCAATGGTAAAACATACTTAAGATAACACTGGTCTAAACTGTTGGAATTGTTATATTTGCAAACTTTTATAAATAATGAGGTTATTTTTTGCGGCAATCCTTCTTTTTATTTTTAGTGAAATGAAGGGGCAGACATACGAGATTGGCCTATTTGCAGGAGGTGCCAATAATATTGGGGATGTTGGGAGGTCCAATTTTATTTTGCCTTCCGGCCCGGCTTTTGGGGGCATTTTTAAATGGAACAAGAGTAAACGGTATGCTTGGAGGGCCAGTATTATATATGGGGAGTTTACAGCGGACGATTCCAAATCGGACATTCCGTCCCGTCAACAACGTAATTTTATTATGGACAATAATATTCTGGAGGCGTCCGCAGGTTTGGAATTTAATTTTGTAGAATATAATTTACACCGTTTGGGGCCGGCCTTTACCCCTTATCTATATACCGGTGTCACCTATTTTAGATATGGGTATCATTATTTTGATGCAGCGCAGTTGCAGGATGTTGGGCAAAAAGACGGTTCATTTGCGGTACCAATGACAGTTGGGGCCAAATTAAGGATCGGTCAGTTCTTTATTGTTGGGGCCGAAATAGGGGCGAGATATACTTTTACCGACAATTTGGATGCCAGCAACCCAGAAGGTTCCAATTATGAAGAATTTAGGTTTGGGAATATTTTTAGTGATGATTGGTATGTGTTCTCCGGGGTTACCTTAACGTATACCTTCGGAAGAAAACCTTGTCAGGATTGCTTTCAGTAGTGATAAAAAAATAGTAGTTTGGAAGAATTAAAGATAAAATCATTGCCAAGGCACTTGGCCATAATTATGGATGGTAACGGGCGATGGGCAAAAGAAAAGGGAAAATTAAGGGTTTTTGGCCATGAACAGGGGGTAAAAACGGTTAGGAGAACTGTCGAGGACTGTGCCAGGATCGGCTTGGAGTATCTTACTTTATACACTTTCTCCACCGAGAATTGGAACAGGCCCAAATTGGAAGTCGATACTTTAATGAGATTATTGGTTTCTTCCCTGAAAAAGGAGCTGAAAACGTTGAACAAAAATAATATTAGGTTAAATGCCATTGGCAATATAGCTTCCTTGCCAAATAATGCATATAAGGAGTTGCTGGATGTAATGGGGAAAACCAGTGCCAATACCGGTATGACTTTGACGCTCGCCCTTAGTTATGGGTCTCGGGAAGAAATAAAAAATGCCGTACAACAGATTTGTGCCAAAGTTAAAAATAATATAATTTCTCCCGAAAATATTGACGAAACCATTATTAATAACCATCTTTACACGCAAAATTTACCAGATGTAGACTTGTTGATCCGTACCAGTGGAGAGCATAGGATCAGTAATTTCTTACTATGGCAGATTGCATATGCGGAATTGTATTTTATTGATGTATTTTGGCCGGATTTTTCGGAGCAACATTTATTGGAAGCCATTAAAAATTACCAGAACAGAGAACGAAGATTTGGAAAAACTAGCGAACAACTCACCTAGCGGCATGAATAGGTTCATGTCCCTTGAACTTTTTATTACACTTTTATTCTTAATTTTTACTTCAGTTATCTCGGCACAGGATACCTCCTACGAAGATGGCAAGAAGTATATTCTTGGGGGACTGGAAGTTACCGGATTGCAAAGTTACAACGAACAGACCGTTAAGACCTATACAGGTCTAAGAATAGGACAGTCCATTACCGTTCCCGGAGATGAAATTAGTGCCGTTATCAATAAATTATGGGGTTTGGAACTGTTTACGGACATCAATTTCTATATTACCAATATTGAAGGTGAAAATGTTTTTCTCGAATTGAATATTCTTGAGAGGCCCACTCTTACCAATGTAACCGTATATGGGGTAAAAAAAGGAAAGATAGAAGAAATTTTAAAGGATACCGATCTAAAAAAGGGCAAAAAGATAACAGAGAGTTTAATCGCCAATTCCAAGAATTACATCCAGAACAAATACAAAAAGAAGGGATATCTTAATGCCAAGGTAAATATTGCCACTGCGAAGGACACGGTCGATGCCAATACCCAGGCCATGGTCATTAATGTAAAGAAGGGCGATAAGGTGAAGATCAAGGATATTGTTTTTGAAGGAAACGAACAGTTGTCCGACAAAAAATTGGCGAAGGCCATGAAAAAGACCAAAAAGAAAAAGTTCTATCGCTTCTGGAAAAAATCCAAATATATAGAGGAGGATTACAAAACAGATCTAGTGTCCCTGGTAGATAAGTATGCCGAAAACGGTTATAGGGATGCAAGGATCGTTTCCGACACTTTTGTAAGGGTTTCCGATGATCTCATCGATTTAAAGATAAAAGTGGAGGAAGGGAACAAGTATTATTTTGGGGATATAGATTTCGTTGGAAATACGATTTATACGGACCGTCAGCTCGGGCAGGTCTTGGGACTTAAAAAGGGGGATACCTATAATGGGGTATTGTTGAGGAAGCGGATTGCAGATGATACAAAACCGGATGCGGAAGACTTGACCAATTTGTATCAAAACAACGGTTATCTGTTCTCCAGTATCAACCCGGTGGAGATTTCTGCAGAGAACGATACCATCAATTTTGAAATTAGGATTATTGAAGGTAAGGAGACCTTTTTGGATCACGTTACCGTAGTCGGTAATGACAAGACCAATGACCATGTTATTTTTAGGGAGCTGCGCACAAGGCCCGGCCAACGCTATAATAAATCGGACATCATTAGGAGTATCAGGGAATTGGGCCAATTGGGATTCTTTGATGCGGAACAGATCAAACCGGATATACAAAACCCCGATCCAAATGCGGGAACCGTAGATATTGCATACAATCTGGTGGAAGCCGGATCCAGCCAGATAGAGCTCCAGGGGGGGTATGGCGGAGGTGGTTTTATTGGTACCTTGGGATTGTCCTTTAATAATTTCTCCATGAAGAATTTATTTAAAGGGGAAGCTTATAAACCGGTCCCTATGGGAGACGGGCAGACCTTTGCCCTGCGTTTGCAGGCCAGTAGGACATATAGGGTGTATAGTTTAAATTTCTCCGAACCGTGGTTGGGGGGTAAAAAACCGGTAAGGTTCAATATGTCCCTTTCCAGGACGCAACAGTTTTATTATAACCCATACATAAGCAATAGACCGGACAAAAGCAGGCAGTTCTCCATAACCGGAATTACGGCCGGTTTGGCAAAAAGGGTCCAATGGCCGGATGATTTCTTTACCATCTCCCACTCTTTGGGATATCAGTTGTATAATTTCCAGGATTATAATTTGGGACTTTTCAATTTCGGGAACGGAAAATCGAACTCCATAGCCTATACGTTGGGAATTTCGAGAAATGCTACCGGCGGCGGACGTATTTATCCAAGATCGGGATCCAACTTTGAAGTAACGGCGAAATTTACGCCTCCGTTTTCTTTGTTCAATAATATAGATTACAAACAGCTTAATGAGGATCTGGAGGTCGCCATAGAGGAAAGGAACAATGAGGAGGTAGAGCGTATAGATCAGGAACGTTTTAAATGGCTGGAATTCTATAAGGTTAATTTTAGGGGAGATTGGTATACCTCTTTGGTAGGGGATCTGGTTTTACGGACCAATGCGGAGTTTGGATTTTTAGGAAATTATAATGAAGAGGTAGGTAAAGTGCCATTTGAACGATTTTTCGTTGGTGGGGACGGTATGGGTGCCTATACTTTGGATGGCAGGGATGTTATTGCCCTAAGAGGGTATGAGAATCAATCCTTGACCCCCTATGGCACAGATCTGTTGAGCGGCGGACAAGTACAGGATGGTGGAGTGGTATACAATAAATATTCCCTGGAGCTGAGATATCCATTGACATTAAAACCATCCGCTTCCATTTACGGACAGGTATTTTTAGAGGCGGGGAACGCCTTCAACAATTTTCAAGACTTTAATCCGTTTGAGTTAAAAAGATCTGCCGGAGTGGGACTACGTATTTTTATGCCGGCATTTGGATTATTGGGTATTGATTTTGGATATGGATTTGATCAAGATTATAACCCCAATTCAAATGGACCTAGCGGTTGGCAAACCCACTTCATCATTGGACAACAGTTTTAATGTATACAACTTTGCAATTGTTTTATATGTTAAACAGTTCATTCTAAAATATTTAGTTATTTTGGCACGATATTTTCTATAGTATTAAAAGAAGATAGCATGGGAATTAAATCAAAAGTACTTTTGTTTCTGTCGGCAACTATGTTTGTTGCTGCTGTTTCGGCCCAAAGGACAATTAGGATAGGTTATGTGGATATGGAATATATCCTGGAGAATGTAGAGGAGTACCGGGAGGCCAATGAGCAATTGGCGGACAAAGTACAGAAATGGAAACTGGAGCTGGATAAGGAAAAAGGGGTGATCGACCAGATGAAAAAGGACTTAATGGCGGAGAAAGTGCTGTTGACCGAGGAATTGATTTCGGAGCGGCAGGAGGAGATCCAAATCCTGGAAAAGGAGATGTTCGATTATCAACAGGATAGATTTGGTCCGGAAGGGGATCTGGTGCTTCAAAAAAGAAGATTGATCCAACCCATTCAAGATCAGGTTTTCAATGAAGTGCAGAAAATCGGTGCAAATAAAAAATATGATTTTATTTTTGATAAATCGGCAGATGTTGTAATGTTGTATTCCGAGAAAAGACACGATATTAGCGATCTTGTTTTAAGGGGAATTTCTAGGACCAGAAAAATAAGTGCACCCAAGAATAGGCAAAGTGCCGGAAGTAGTTTTGAAAATATTGAAGAAGAGGATGCCGAAGAAAATATAAGCGATGCCCTTTTGGAGCGTCAGGAAAGGGCAAAGCAGGCTGAAGAGGCCAGAACCAAGACGGCAGAGGAAAATAGGGCGGAACAGCTAAGGATCCGTGAAGAGCGCAAAAAGGCATATGAGGAAAGAAGGAAAAAATTATTGGAGGAAAGGGAAGCTAAAAGAAAGAAGGAATTGGAAGAAAGAAGTGGTAAAAATGATCCGGAAGAACAGGATGGTTCAAAGAACGGTCAATAATATTGAATTAAGCGTAAACCAAAATTACATTTATATAACTAAATCTTTAAATTAACACTCAAACATTAATTGAAATCATGAAACAGATTAAAAGAATAGCAGTAGCCATAGTTTTGTTCGTAGCAGCTACCAGTTTTGTTAATGCACAGGCGAAAATTGCACATATAGATGTACAGAAATTGTTGTCTGAAATGCCGGAGATGAAGGCGGCCGAAGCGGAACTTAAGAAATTACAGGAAACGTACAGGGCCGATATTGAAAGCTCTATGACCGAATTTCAAAATAAGTTGACCCAGTATAGAAATGAATCCGCATCCAAATCCGAAGAAGAAAACCAGAAAAGGGCTCTGGAGGTCCAAGGTTTTGAAAAAAATATAAGTGAGGCGCAACAGACCGCTCAGCAAGAACTACAAAAGAAACAGGCCGAGCTTTTAGGTCCTATCACGGAAAAGGCCAAAAAAGCGATCGAGTCTGTGGCGGCCGCCCAAGGTTTGGATTATGTTATAGATGCTACCCAAGGTGGTGGATTGATCGTAGCCAAAGGGAAGGATATCCTACCTGACGTGAAGAAACAATTGGGTTTCTAATCCAATAATAAAATATTCTTAAGAAGAGGCCGTCCAATACGTATTGGACGGCCTTTTTATATTCAGGTAGCACAAGTGTCACGCTCGTGTCCATAAATTAGTATTACTCCCCCTCCTTGGGAGGGGGTTGGGGG
>CBFGWQ010000060.1:0-18479 GCA_965652575.1 uncultured Arenibacter sp.
AAATTTCATTTGATCTAAATTTCCTGATTAAAGTATCTAAAGCTATATTATTTATACGCCGGAAACAAGAAAGATTGCTTCTTATGCGGTTTTTGAATAAGAACTCGTCTTGAGTTCCAGGGGATATGATTTATTAGGTAAAGAGATTCGGGATAGATTTTTTAAGGGATTTAAAAAAAGTTCAAAAATCGTCAATATTATTTATTAAAACTTTGAGATAGATAAGCGCACACGGCAGGGGGGCAATTCAATCAAAACCAAAAAACAAGGGCATTGGAAAAGCATCCCTAAAAATATTTGGCAAACCATTGGATGCCATCCAAACCTTCCTGAATATTTTTTACCGTGACCTTAGTGGGTTTAAAGGAGGTTACCTTAGCGTCGTTCCCATGGATATCCTCAATGGTATAGGCAATAAAGTTCAGCCCGGCCTCCAATTCCAATTGGTAATCATAGGTAGCCTCCACAACATCCCCCGAAAACTGATATGTGGTCGTACATTGCATGTTCAAGCTAGTGGCCCGGGCCAGATAGATGAGTTCGTAGAAAGTACCCTTTTCAGGATTGTTGTAGGCCTCATCTTCCATCCAGGGGATCATGCCCTCATTTGTCACCGGGAACAATACGCCTGCATACCGTCCTTTATACCATAGTGAAATGGGGTTGATCCGTGCGGCCATAATTTCCGGATACGTCGCTTCCTCCCGGCCCAAGCAATTGAAAGCAAAGGCATGCTTAAGGTCGTTTGCGACCATTTGTTGTGCCTCGTTTTCAGACAGGAAGCTCTCCTTGGCAGGAAATTCAAATTCCAGTGTTCCATCGGCCGTTAATTGTCCAATGCTAATGGATTTGTCCAGACCCAGGGGCCAAATGGCAATGTCCATCTGTTTCATCCTTTTTAATGGATTGATAAGTTTCCCTTTCAATGTCTGGCTATTTCCCAAAGTACAGGTCAATAGTAAAAGTAATGTAAGTACCTGCTTCATATGTTTGTATTTTTTGGACACATCTATGACCGGCAGTTGTTCGAAAAAAACCGGTTATGTCATGACTGTTGCCCGGAGGTGTTTTTTAAGGTATTTTCAAAGTCAGGGTCGTATGGATCGGTCGTGCATCCCTTTGTGCCGGTTTCATTTCCAAACGTATTTCATAGGTTCCCGGCATGAGTTTCCCTTTGTTGCCGTTGGCCGCTTTTTGAAGGAGCGGGATAAGATCAAAGGCTTCCACGGGAACATACATATCGCCCGGCAACCAAGGCCAATCGGAACGTTGGCTGGTTCCTATGGTTTTTCCGTTGTGGGCAAGGGTAGTTTTCATCTGGAACAGCACAATGTCCTTATCCCCGGAGGTGTTCTTGAACCGAAACAATATCTTGTGCTTGCCATCCCTGAAGTTTTTGAAAAGGGATACCGGTTCCTGTGATTTCCACTCGGTGATCTTGTTCCAGCCTTCCACGTTCAATTTTCCCGAAAGGGATTGGCCGATACCGTTGGAAACAGCAAGGCAAAACATAAGGGACAATATATAACGAAAAGATTTCATATGAATTTATATTGATATTTTTCAGGTTTTTGTGTCTCCTTCCGACACAACAGGCCATATTATGCCCGTAATCAATCTAAAACATCTGCCGAACCAAAAATAAAGAGTTGATAACTTTATTTTCAATTGGGCAGATGCTTCCCTTCAATTTCACTCCACTGCGGTCACGGTGAAGGTATAGGGCGTTATCCAAGTGTCCGGCAAAGGTTCCTCAAGGTTGAGGTCGGCTGTTTTGCCACCGTTCATAAACGTACGCGCCCGCACATAGTAGGTACCCGCATCAAGTGTGGCTTTGGTGGTCTTAAGGTACAGTGCCCCATCTTCCTTGTCTCCCGGCATACCTGAAATGGGCGTTAACGTGGTCACGATCTCCCCCCCACTTTCTCTATATACATCGAGGTCGATGAAATCATCGGAAGGGCTTTGCAGCAATTGTACCTGCAATCTGGCCGGTTGGAAGAGGACCACTTTGTAATAATCATCCTGTTCTTCCTGGATACCATAGCCCTCATTGTTCTTGTTCGCATAGGCCTCAATGACCTCATCTTTCGGAATGAACTTGGCCTCATCAAAATTGTCATTGGGTTCATAGCAGTCCATGATGCCCACATATTCCCATGATATTCTATACGGTTCCGGATAAACATCCGATGGTGGTGATGCATTGTACCAAGGTCTTGCCATGACGTCATAGGCAATGCCCGGATGCGCCGAAAAGGCCACTTTTCTGGTAAGGGGGGTATCGGTTCCGGCTGACGTACCGTTGATGACGGGAACCTCATCGCCAGAAACCGAGATTTCTATCCACGGTTGGGAAGGTATGGGCCCTGTTGATTCCAAGGTAACGATATAATACCCCCCAGCCGGATCCGTCGATGCCGGGAGCAATCCGGGAAACTCATCCTCTTCGCCGGCCTCCTCCCAAAGCTCCTCCTTTGCCATGGAAAAAGTATCCGGTTCGTAGGGTTCACATTCGTGCAGTTCGGCAATGGGAGCGATAAAGGTCCTGACCCATTTTTGAACATTGCCCGCACCGGGGCTATTGACGCTGATCCTTAAGGTGTCGTCCGAGCCCATTTCCATGAACCCGTTGTAATAATTCTGGTCGGAGCCCAGTTCACCGTGTTCATAATTGGTTTCCCCGGTGGCCTCAATGTCTTTCCATTTAATATTGTTCAATTGTAAACTGGTATTTGCCGGATTGGTTATGATGCCCTGATCATTGGCGACCGTGACTTCCATACCGTTGGCATCCGGGTTGTTGCCCCCTACCCGGTACCATTTTCCCTGCAGCGCATCTAGGTTATATTGTGGGTCATCATTCTCCCCGTCGGAGGAACAACTGCCCGTTATTATGGCCAGGGTGAACAAATACATGATTTTTGTTGTCGTTTTCATCTGTTTATATTTATTGTTTTTTTTATCGGTCAGACCTGCCTTTGCCGGCAGGCAGGTGTAATATCCAAGTAATCATTTTCGTCCCGATAATTATCGGGAGGTTTGAAAATTATGCTAATGGATATTTCATAGATATACTGATTAGTGATGTTTCCGTTGTAATAAAAATTGGCATCCACATGGTGGTAACACTGGGATGCTTTAAATGTTAAATGGATCAATCCGAAAGGCCCAATAGTTCCTTGACCTCTTCATAGCCCATTTGCTGCAAGGCCTTTGCATCCATAAACTTCTTTTCCCCTGTCTTGGCAACAGTTACCTGAATACCGGCCGGAATGAGCACATAGCGGATTTTTTTGCCGTTGGACAAGTCTATTAGGGATGACGTTAGAGGTGTGGAGTCAAGGGATTGTATAGCAAAATAGAAAGTATTATAGTTCCCATTTCTGATAAACCAGAAAACCTGATAGTCACCATCACTTCCGATATATGGTGTTGGGATTTGATTAAACCCATTCTCATTGGTGAAATATACCAAGAATACACCCCCATCGGTCAGTATGTTCCCCAATGAACTATACCCAACAGCATTCAATATGGGCGCTGGAATATCATACGCTGCTGAATAATAGGAATTTTGACCTAGTATAGTGTCCCATGTTTTCCAATCCATCCAAGTACTGGCCACCACATTGGCCGTGCCCTTGAGGTTGATGGGGGTGCCCCACCCGGAAGCCGACTTGGGACCAAAAAGGTCACCGGATTCTTGGTTGAGGAAGTAATCCCCCTCGGCCCCTTCCCCGGTTGACGGATCGACCGTACCACTGAGAAACTGGCTTCCCGGTTCCCCGGCATCGCCCTGATCGCCTTTTTCCCCTGTCAATTGCAAGGGGGTGCCCCAACCGGTATCGTTTTTGGGCCCGTACAGTTCACTGCCCGCCCTGTCCAGGTACATATCGCCATCATTGCCCAAGGTTTCAGTAGGAGCGCCATTGCCAAAAAGAATGAGCGCACCATCCTTTCCGGGAATGCCCTGGGGGCCCATGGGACCTGTTTCCCCGGTTTCACCCTGGGGGCCCACATCGCCTTCCTTACTGCATGAGGCAAGGAGCAATACCGCCATATATAAAAATAGGGTGTAAAATCGTGTAGCTTTCATGTTGAGGTTTTTTGAAATGCCTAATGGAAACAAACTTAACGGTTCATACTTCCCCCAAAAACCCTGATTTAGAATTTGGCCTGTCCAACTTAGAATTCGGGAACGGTGTCCTTAAGTGTCAAATTCTAGTTCACAACGGTCAAACCCTAATTTGTGGTGCAGGGGATGGAATCATTTTATATATTGGGGGAGCATTGAAGATCCTGGCAATTGGGTTTGTCATACCAATGTACTTTCAAATATGGAAAAATGAAAAAAATAACCCCGGTCATTTTATTCCTCCTAGTGGGGCCGTGTTCCCTTTCTGCCCAGATCAGGGTCGATTCCCTTGTTTCCCCATTGGATCTTGTTGGCCATCCGGAAGTGCAGGCCTTGCGGAGCAGTCGGGAGGAATCCCTTGAAAAAATCTTAAAAACCGATGGTTGGAAAGCCTATGACTCCACTTTTGCCACTACCCCGGAAACAGTGGTCTGGATCAAGCTCCAGCTTGGAAATACTTCTCGGGACACGCTTTCTACCTATCTTTTCTACAACGGTTTTTACATTGACATATACCTTCAAAATGGCGAAAAATATGAACATTTCAAAAATGGCTATCTACTGCCCATGGGAGAACGTTCCGGACCCAAATGGTATTTTTTTACAGAGTTGGAAATAATGCCCTTACAGCAGTCCTTATGCTATATCCGTCTAACCAATGACTACAAAAAAGCGAGCTCCAGTGCCCCTATTTTATATTCGAGGCCCGACTACCTGGAGTACATGAACCGTGTCAGAACTAAAGACGCTCCTTCCATTGCCTTCATTTATACCTATATTATCTCACTCTGCTGCATTCTTATATTCACCTTAGTATTTTGTTTTCATTTGTACAGACAGGTCTATTTTTATTATCTGGGCTATCTGCTTTTTCAAATTTTATATGCTTTTGCCACATTACGGATTACTTCGGCAACGGTAGGGAACCTTGCCGCCCAAGTACCCTACCTTTCCTTAATAGCAATGGAAACGATACAATTTTGCTTTATCGGATTTTACATTTTCTTTATTCTACATTTATTGGAAATTAGGACCTTCAGCCGACGTCTGTCGAAAGTTTTGGTAGGGTTCGGTATTTTTTGCCTTATATATGCTCTGTCCAAATTCATTTTCAGCTATTATGAAGGCTTATATAGTGATAACAGGGTATTGGTATCCTATATCATACGCATTATTGTCCTGCCTCTGAACATGGCCTTGTTCATTTGGATACTTTTAAAAGTAAGGCATCCGCTCATAAGATATTTTATAGTGGGACAGAGTTTATTTTTTATAGGTGCATTTCTTTCCTCCTACATTTTTTATACCAACTTGCATTTGGTATCGGATGGTATTTTTAATTTTCCGTATGCACAACATATCATTTTTCAGGCAGGCCTTTTGGGCGAAGTATTCTGCTTCTCTATAGCACTTGGAAAAAAGATGTTCCTTATCCAGCAAGAAAAGGACACGGCCAATCAAAAATTGATTGAGCAACTGAAACAAAACCAGATCATGGAGCAAAATATGCGCAAGGAACTGGACGAGCAGGTCCAGCAAAAAACCGAAGAACTGATAAAGCTCTATTCGAAAATGGAAAAGCAAAAGGAAAAACAGATCAAGAGATCCTTTGCCGAACGCCTCCGGGACATGAAAATGCTGGCTCTGCGCTCCCAAATGAACCCCCATTTCATTTTCAACAGCCTAAATGCCCTCAAAAACCTCGTGATGCTGTCACGGGAAGAGGATGCCGTCCAATATTTGGACAATTTTTCGGTGCTGCTCCGCACCATATTGCAGAACAGCAGCAAAAATACCATTACCGTGGAAGAGGAACTGGAGATGCTGGAACTCTACCTCTCCTTGGAAAAAAGTCGTTTGGGCGAGGATTTCTCCTATACTATACAGTGTGACTCGCGCGAGGCGCTCTCGCAATATACCATACCCCCCCTATTGTTACAGCCCTTCGTGGAAAATGCCATTTGGCACGGGCTGCATCCCAGTAGTAAACCCGAAAAAAAACTTTCGGTCACTTTCGACACTTCACAGCAACTTCAGATCATCATCGAGGACAATGGTGTTGGGCGAAAGGAAAGCGGCAAAGCCAAAAAGACACATCCATCCGCGGGGACGCGGATCACCCAGGAACGATTGTCCCTCTACAATCATATCAGCGAGGCCAAAATGCACCTTAACATTCTGGACCTTGAAAACGACGAGGGCGTACCGGAGGGCACGCGGATAACCATAACCTATAACGGATAACCATGGCCAACATTATTATCATCGATGACGAAATGCACTGCGTAAACGTGCTGAAAAATCTGATCACAAAGGTACATCCCGACTACAAGATCACGGGGACGTTCAGCAATTCCATTAAAGGGTTGGAATATCTTCAAGCCCATTCTCCCGATCTTTTGTTCCTGGATATTGAGATGCCCAACCTGAACGGTTTTGCGCTTCTGGACAAAATCCTGCCCATCGACTTTGATATTATTTTTACGACGGCCTACGACCAGTATGCCATTCGGGCATTTCAGTACAGTGCCATCAATTACCTGTTGAAACCTATTACCGAAAAAAGTATAGTGCAGGCTTTGTCCAATTGGGAAAAACGTCGCAAAAAAACCAATCCTGAACAGTGGGACCTGTTGCGGCACAATTTGAAGGGCACGGTGAAAGACCTGTCCAAGATTGCCCTGCCCACAGGTGACGGATACCGCATTGTAGAGATCAAGGACATTGTGCGTTGCGAATCGGACAACAATTACACCAACTTTTTCTTCTATGACGGGAATAAGCTTCTCATATGCCGTACACTTAAAGAGATAGAGGAAATGTTGCAGGACTATGGCTTCCTGCGTATGCACCAATCCCATTTGATCAACCCCCAGTTTGTAAAGGGTATCCTGAAAAGGGACGGGGGCACTGTGATAATGAAGGATGACAAGGAAATTCCCGTTTCCCGGCAAAAGAAGAAAGAAATAAACGGTATCCTAGAGTCCATGTTACGCTTCAAATAGTAAACACTTGGTTTTTATAAAATTAATGTGTTGTTTAAGTATTTTGGATTGACTGGGATTTTCCTCTTGTTATATAAGGAAAATAAGAAATCAACTAAACATAAAAGTATAAAAAGTCGGATGAAAGGCTATTCAGTTCAATTCAGGATGTGTTTTTATTGCTACAAAAATAATCTTGCTTTGCGCCCAATGGTTGCAAAGTGCATATTTATTGAATAAAAAATAAAAATCATAAACGATTCGTCTAGAATAAAATCGCTTATGGTTTTAGCCGAAGCGATTCCTGGTGGGGTTACCACATACTGTGTTTTTTTGCCAAATGGCAGATTAGTTTATTACTTGTTTCACCTCACCACAGGTCAGCATGGCTATACCAAAATATGGGTTTATAACTTTTTCTTCTTTGCTCAACCAATAGGCCCCTTTGTTGTTGTCTGCCATTGGGCAAAATTGAATGTAAGCCTTTTCGTTTATTCCAAACAACTGTATTGCATTGCCTAATTTTGATGACAAATGCTTAAAATGATTTTTCAGTTTCTCCATATCCGGGGTTTCTAAAATGGCATTGGTCGAAGATTTCAGTTCTTTGCCGAGTTTCATCCAATGGATATGGGCATTGTTGTCTTTCAATAATTTCATATCAATCAGATTCAATGAATTGAGCAGTTGTGTTGCACCCTCGACCACTTTATTTGAATCGTCTTGTACCAATGCATCCTTTACGATTAAATAATTGGTAAAAGCAGTTTTCAGTTGATTTTGAAAATCTGCCGAAACCTTTATTCTTTCGGTCGTTTCGGAGTGGTCGTTATGGTTTCCCGTATGCCCGGATGTCCTTCGTGTCCGGTCATTGTTTTTCCGCCTTCCTTGTTCATCATTGATTTTTTTCCCTGCAACTGGGCCGCTGCATCTATTGTGAATGTTCCATTGGTGACTATCTCATCACCTTTATCCAGGCCATTTAATACCTCATAATTACCGCCTAGGGTATTGCCCAATTTTACTTCCCGCATTTCGAAAACAGGTTCGTCAGGGCTGCTTTTTAGATATACGACCGAACGTTCCCCAGTCCACAGGACCGATGACGATGGAATATTTAGGGAGTGTTCTTTTTCCGACAAAGAACCCTCAATTTTACCTTCTACAAACATGCCCGGTTTAAAAATGGCCTCTTTATTATTTAAAACCACACGCAGCTTAACGGTACGTGTTTTGGTATTTAAGACAGGATCGATAAAATCTACCGTTCCTTTAAATTCTTGATCAGGATACGCATTTGTTCTTGTAATAACTTCCTGGCCCCTTTTAAATAAGTCTATTTGATGTTCATATACATCAAAATTGGCCCAAACGGTATTTAGATTGGCGATTTTAAGCAAGGGTTGCCCTTGTTTTATGTAATCGCCCTGTTCTGCCAATTTTTCTGTTACCGTACCTGAGACGGTAGCATATACAGGGAAATTATCAAGTACTTTAGCTGATGTTTCAATTTGATTGATCTGGTTTTCGGATATTTTCCAAAGTTTTAATTTATTTCGTACAGCTTTATATAATGCAGGTTGCGATTGTTTTAAGGAAGCCGCTGTAATTAACTCCTGTTGGGCAGCGTATAATTCTGGCGAGTAAATGGTTGCCAATAATTGGCCTTTGTGAACTTCTTCCCCTGTAAAACCAATATTTATACGTTCAATTCTACCTGAAAAATAACTGACCTGAACCGCATTGGCTTCTTCGTTTTCTACAATTTTGCCCGATAGCTTTATAGCATTATTTTCAGTTGTCCCATTACCGACCACAGTGGTTTGTATGTTTGCCAATGCCATAGCATTTGGGGTTAATTTAAATTGGTCTGCTGTTAAACCATCCACACCTGCTTCCGCAGGAATCAGATCCATGCCACAAATAGGGCAATCCCCCGGTTCTGCTTGCATAATCTGTGGGTGCATGGAACAAGTCCACATCTGATTGCTTTCTGCTACTTCATTATGCTTGTGTTCTGTTTCGTTATTGGAAGAATTGCCAAAGAACAACCCACCTAGGAATAATCCCAGTGCTAATATTCCGAAATATATGATATACTTTTTCATCGTTCCTAATTTGTTTCATTTTTTATTCGTTTTATCATGGCTTTCATTTCTTCAATCTCCTTTTGTTGAGCTTTAATGATGTCATCTGCCAGTTTTTTAACTTCTGGGTCTTGTATATCCGCTCGTTCACTTGTTAATATGGCAATGGAATGGTGGGGAATCATCGCTTTCATCCATAGGACATCACCTATTATAGGTCTTTGAGCCCTTACAAGAACTAGAGCGCCGATAAAAAGTACAAGGCTACCCATTAGAATAATGGTATTCTTTTTTTTGTTTTCGTACATTTTTAGCATAAAGAGCAGCATTATAACTGCCATAGCCGAAATCCCCAAACAGGTCATGTAAAACCGTGTCATGCTAAAATACACATGGTCAATAGCATATGTATTTAGGTACATAGTGATATACATTGCTATAAATGAACCGCCTAACATTAAAAAATATGTGGTGTAATTGTTATTTGTTTTTTGTTGTGAATTTTCCATAACGATATGGTTTTATAGTTTGTTAATCGTCTCTGTAATCGTGCCACATTTTAACATCTTTTGTCCGTAGTAAGGATTTTGGATCAATTTTTCATTGGAAAGCCAATACCCTCCGGTATTGTTGAATGCCATTGGACAAAATTGTTTATAGATTTCTCCGGATGATAAGGATGTTTTAAGGAGTGGCTCTATTTGGGCCGTGACTTCTGAAAATATTTTACGCTGCATTTCGATATCATCGGTATCTGCTATCGATGACACGGTAGATTTCAACCCTTCATTATCCGTATTTTCAATGAGCATCCTTGCACCAGATTGTGCCTCGGCACTATTTGAATTTACCAGGGCGGTCTTAATATGAATATAATGCTGAAACATTGCTGAGGTTTTCATATCGTTAAAGTTGGCCTTGGCATTTATCTGTTCGGAATTGTCCATTTCGGAATGTATTGAATTATCTTGCCTATCTTCTTTTTGTACTTCTTTGCAGGACATTGCCGTTAATCCCAAAAAAGCCATAATTGCTGCAGTTGATCTCATTTTTTTCATTGTTATTAATTTTAGATTAAACTTGATTTTAGTTACTTAAATAATTGATTATAGTTGTTTGTATATAGTAGGTTTTTATAGATTCGATTTGGTTGATCTGAAATTTTAATTGTAGCTCCTGAATGTCCAGAAGGTCCTTAAAGTCGATCGTACCGGTTTCATAATTTTTGATCAGGATTTCTTCTGCATCATCGGCCTGTTTTAAGTTTTTTGTTTGTGTATTATAGCTAATTCTGGCAGAGGTCCGATCGTTAATGGCTTTGTCCAAAAGTGCTTCCAAATTGTTTAAACGATCTTGTTTCTGTGCACTTATCTCCAGTTGTTGTAATTCGTTTTGTTTGCTTAGGGATTTATTTTTTTTGTTAAAAATCGGTATTGATAAGGACACCATTGGCATTATGATATCCTTCCCGTTATCGCTGAAATCCATATCCGGGCGTTCATCAACATTGATATAATCCAATCCGAAACCAATTATCGGAAGACTTTCTTTTTGGTTCAACAACTCCGACTGTTCAACAGATTGATAAAGTTTATCATATTTGATCAACTCGGGATGTAAGGTTACATCCTCTGAATTGCCTATACTGTTATCAGAGGGAATAGTTAAATCATCGATTATGTTCACAACAATATCCTTTTCACGGTTTAAGAGTTTGTTGAAAGCTGTTTGTTCCGTTAAATATTGTTGCGCCAATACTTCTTTCAGTTGTTCCAGTTCATTTTGGCGCATTTGTAACCGCAAGACATCTACGGCCGAAGCTTTACCAACTTCCAAAGAAGTCAAGGCCAAAGTTTCATAGGTTTTCAGCAATTCAATGTTATCGATCAATACTGTTTGTTTTGCCCTGTTCGAATACAGATTGTAATAGGATTGTGATACGGAAGCTACTTGTTTTCTTTTAGCAATCACTATGTCTTCATATTTTACATCAGCTAGTGACCTTACATAATTTTCCCTTGCCGTAATAGAGCCAAACCAAGGCATCATTTGTTTGGCAGAAATTTTGAAGCGTTGGGCCCCTGTTCTGGTCTCTGGTTCGCTTACAAAATAACCAACACCTAATTCCGTATTTGGAATTGTTTTTACTTCATTTAATTTTTCCGAAGCTACGCCATATTGCAATTCAAATTTTTGTATTTCCGGACTATTGGAAATGGCCTCATCGATATAGTCCGACAAATTTTGACCATGACTGTTGAAAGCCAAGAACAATATGCTTGGAAGCAAGATCAACTTTATATGTGTTTTCCGTTTTATCATGGTTCAATATTTAGTGTGTCCGTATCTTTTTTTAATCTTCTTTTGGCAATCCGTTCTTTTCTCCAACTGTATAGGACCGGAACAAGGAAGTAGGAGGTGGTGTCCAGTAACATTCCTCCGAAAATAGGTATAGACATTGGGATCATAATATCACTGCCTTTACCCGTAGAAGTCAATACCGGCAAAAGGGCCAAGATGGTGGTTACGGTAGTCATCAAACATGGCCGTATGCGCTTCGAAGCTGCTTCCAAGGTCGATTTCCTGATTTCCCGTATGTCTGTAGGGTCGTTTTTATCAAAGGTCTGTGTGAGGTAGGTGGCCATAACCACACCATCATCGGTAGCGATACCGAAAAGGGCAATAAAACCTACCCAGACCGCCACGCTCAAATTGACGGTTTTTATATTGAAGAGCTCCCGAAGGTTTTCGCCAAAGAAATTGAAATTCAAAAACCAGTCCTGTCCGTAAAGCCAAATCATTACAAAACCACCGGCAAATGCCACGGCAATTCCTGTAAAGACCATAAAAGTGGTAGAAACCGACCGGAACTGGAAATACAGAATTAAGAATATAACCAACAAGGCCAAAGGAACAATGACCGATAGTGTTTTTTCGGCACGCAATTGATTTTCATAGGTTCCTGTGAATTTATAACTGATTCCTTTGGGAACTGTTAATTCTCCATTATCAATCTTATGTTGAATAAGTGCTTGGGCATTTTCAACCACGTTCACTTCCGCGAAACCGTTCAATTTGTCGAACAATACA
Source organism: uncultured Arenibacter sp. (assembly GCA_965652575.1). Classification (GTDB taxonomy): domain Bacteria; phylum Bacteroidota; class Bacteroidia; order Flavobacteriales; family Flavobacteriaceae; genus Arenibacter. The sequence continues at coordinate 12,300 of CBFGWQ010000060.1, forward strand.
TAGCCTACCAAAAAAGTGTCCTCACTTTTTATGACCTGTGGACCTTGTTCGTAACGAATGGTTGCCAACTCGCTCAATGGGACCGGACTACCTTTTTCGACAGGGATATAAATACGCTCCAGATCGGATGGGTTTGCCCGTAATTCCCTTGGGTAGCGAATACGGACACCGTAACGCTCCCTACCTTCCACGGTTTGGGTCAATGACATTCCTCCAACAGCTACCTTTAAAACATTCTGTACTTCCTCGATAGATACCCCATAGCGAGCCAGCTTTTCCCGTTCAATATCGATTAGAAGGTATGGTTTGCCTACGATTCGGTCGGCGAAAACGGCTTCTTTTTTTACACCTTCGGCCTGTTTCAGTACATTTTCCAATTTGAGCCCAAAATTTTCTATCTGTTTTAAATCCTGACCTTTTACTTTGATTCCCATTGGTGCGCGCATTCCCGTTTGAAGCATTACCAAACGGGTTTCTATGGGTTGTAATTTTGGAGCAGAGGTCACACCTGGAAGTTTGGTGGCCGTCACAATTTCGTTCCAAATATCATCTGGGGAATTAATTTCCGGTCGCCAGTTTCTGAAAAATTCGCCATCATTATCCGGAATTAGATTATTGGAAGCTACATCAACGCTCATCAAAATCTTTTTGCCATTTTTTTGGGCATTTTCAATTTTTTCGGAGCCTAGTGAATGATTTGGATTTTCAACCAAACTACCGTCGTTTAGTATAAAAAATCCATCATCGTTCACTTTATAGCGTTGGCGGTTTCCTTTTTCATTCAATATATATTCCGGTTTGTACTGGATTATATTTTCGTACATGGATATGGGTGCCGGATCTAGCGCCGATTCCGTTCTTCCGGCTTTTCCGACCACGGTCTCAATTTCGGGAATGCTTGCAACCGCCATATCCAACTGTTGCAATACCCGTTTGTTTTCTTCAACCCCTGCATGTGGCATGGAGGTGGGCATCAAAAGAAATGAACCTTCATTTAGTGATGGCATAAACTCCTTTCCCGTGTTCTTATAAATGATGAAACCAAGGATGAGCAATGATGTGGGAATGGTCAAAAAAAGGAACCGGTTTGCCAAGGCCCATTTAAGGATATGTGAGTAGTAATTTTTGAAAATTGAAAAACTTGCCAACAGGCCAAAGCAGATAATGCCCACGAAAATTAGATTCCAGAAAACGCTTTTGTCAACTCCCAATGGACGCCAATATTCTGCCAATAAGAATACAATGGCCACTGCCGAAAGGTAGATGCTGTATTTACTGGAGCGTTCTTTAGACCAATTGCCACGTAGTTTCGCGAATGCCAGAAAACTAAAGCCCATCAGAATAAGTCCTAGCCAATTCCCGAAAATTGCCACAATAAACCCGGCAACCAACAATAGGCCGTTGATGCCATAATTGGTACTCCTCCTTATTTTTCTATTCTTGAACAAAAATGCCGCAAATGGTGGAATCAAAAACAAGGCAATAATAATGGATGCTGTAAGTGCGAAGGTTTTGGTAAATGCCAGGGGACGGAAAAGTTTTCCTTCTGCCCCGATCATTGTAAATACCGGTATGAAACTTATGATCGTTGTCATCACTGCTGTTACGATTGCTCCGGAAACCTCGGCTGTGGCATTGTAGACTATTGTATTAATAGGGAGTTTATGGTCATCTTCATCCAAATGCCTAATTATATTTTCGGAAAGGATAATTCCTACGTCTACCATTGTACCAATGGCAATGGCAATACCGGAAAGTGCCACAATATTGGCATCTACACCAAAGAGTTTCATGGCTATGAACACCATCAGGACGGCAACGGGCAGAAGTCCCGATATAAGTACAGAGGCACGAAGATTAAAAACCATTATGATGATGACCAATATGGTAATCAGTATTTCTAAAGTCAGTGCTTCGTTAAGTGTCCCCAGGGTTTCTTGGATAAGCTCAGTTCTGTCGTAAAAAGGTACAATGGTCACTTGGGACGTTCTTCCATCGCTTAATACTTTAGATGGCAAGCCTGCACTCAATTCTGTTATTTTATCCTTTACATTATTGATGACCTCCAATGGGTTTGCTCCATAGCGGGCAACAACAACGGCCCCGACAACTTCCGCACCTTCTTTGTCCAGCAATCCCCTGCGGGATGTCGGACCTAAATTCACTTTCGCAATATCCTTGATTTTGATAGGAGTATAATCCTCAGAGGTGACTACGGTATTTTCAATGTCCGCAACAGATTTGACAAAGCCCAGGCCACGAACCAAATACTCTACTTTATTTATTTCCAAGGTCTGTGCTCCAATATCTTTATTACTTTCCTTTACCGCTTTTACCACTTGATCCAAGCCAATATTGTATTGGCGCATCAATTCTGGATTTACATCAATTTGATATTCCTGAACGTATCCTCCAATAGAGGCCACCTCGGAAACACCACTTGCCGCTGATAGTGCATATTTTACATAGTAGTCCTGAATGCTTCTCAATTCCTGCAAATCCCAACCACCGGTTACATTGCCATCTGTGTCCCTACCTTCCAGGGTATACCAGAAAATTTGTCCCAGGCCAGTGGCATCAGGGCCTAAGGTGGGATTTGCCCCTTCCGGGAGCAATCCACTGGGTAGGGAGTTTAGCTTTTCAAGAATCCGACTGCGGCCCCAATAAAATTCTATGTCCTCTTCGAATATGATATAGATGCTTGAAAACCCGAACATAGACGAACTACGTATGGTTTTTACACCGGGGATACCTAAAAGCGATGTGGTTAAAGGATAGGTAATTTGGTCTTCTATGTCTTGTGGGGAACGACCATCCCATTTAGTAAAAACGATTTGTTGGTTTTCACCGATGTCCGGAATGGCGTCGACAGCAACCGGGTTGCGGGGCAAAAATCCAATATCCCAATTGAAAGGTGCATTTATGGTACCCCATCCAACAAACAATACGAGCATGAGTACCGCAACCAATTTATTCTCGATAAGAAATTTAATTCCTTTGTTGAGCATTTTAAGTGATTTTTAAACATTTTGAAATTGAATTGGCCTAAACCTTATGTCGTGTCAATGCTACTGTGTCGTTTAAGTCGCCGTTATTTTTTATTTGGCCAAGGCAAAAAAATGTTGCATAGCCGTAGCTACGGAACTGTTTTTTAACGAAGGCAAGGTGAAAAAGAACAAGACTTGGGATGGCTAAAGTAGGGGTTGACACGACACTAACGTACAACAGGTTTAGCCCTTAAACAGCAATGGCCGTTGGGCTTTAATTTCTAGTGTCTATAAATCAAATAAGGAAGATCTGATCCAGAATTTGGATATCACGTATCAGAGGTGGGGGAGAGTAATCCCCATAAGGAATAATATTTTTGTCAAACCCTTCAAATAGTGTTGTATAGGTATAAATAAAGGATGTTAGAAATAGTTGTTGGTCAAAAGAAATATGGTCGAATGTAATTTTTAAATCATCCTGTCCATCCTGTGAAAATTGAACGTCATTACAACAATCCATGGCCATTTTTGTAATTGAACATTCACTGCCTGGATTTAAATTGTCTGCTTTCATCAAACAGGCGTCAGCCTCTTCAAAGAAACTGAAATCTACCAAATGGTCACCACAATAGTGCATTTCCACAGAAAAGGACAACGTGGAAAACAGCACTATAAAGGCCATTGTAATGGATACTATTTTTCGAAACAATGCTAACATTACTATGCAAAAGTACAAAATTTATGGGTCTATTATGATTTTTAACACAAGATTGGATTTATTGGTAATCCTTTGTTGAATTATTATATGGACAAAATAAGATTATAACTATTTTATGTTGGATATAGTTGGTTCTGTGGCGACCACAATAAGGGAAATAGAAAAATAGAAGAAACCGAAAAGGACAGTCTATTTAATTTTGTAAATTGCATAGGAACCATTTAAAAAACAATGTTGAGCAGATTATACCCTTTACTACTACAATTGCCCATAGGTACCCGAAATCCGGATGATAACAGTCCGATTGATCTTACAAGCACATTTGATATTGTTGTATATATTATCCTGCCTGTACTTATGATCATCTTTTATATCCTATGGAGGAGGAAAAAGAGGAAGGATAAGGATTAAAATGTCCTATGGATTATTTGTTTGAATGTTTTTTGAATAGTATTGCTCATAGGATATACCGCCCTATTTCGATTTTATTTAATGCTAATCTACTGGAACACTATAAAATCGAAACAGGATCCGGAGCAACATTGGTTATGGTGGGATTTGGAAAAAATGTTCTTACATGTAACATATTTCAACAAACGTGCACTAATGGTATGAATATTAATTTGCCGACCAGATATAGATGTTTAGAAGTAAAAAGAATCAAACGAAAAGATTAGAAACATCATTTGGAAAATTAAAAGATGATACCTTTGATTTTAAATCTATCGAGAAATACTTTGGGAATAAAGATAACTCAAAGGCCTTTCAAGTTTTATCGGACAAAACGTGTAACGATTTAGATTTTGAAGAATTGTTTAAATTTTTGGACAGAACAACTTCAAAGGTGGGTCAGCAATACTTTTACAATAATCTCAGAACTATTGAAATAAGTCCTCAAAAGACTAAATTAAACGAAGAGATTATTGAAGTGTTCTCCAAGGATTCTGATTTAAGAATTAAAATCCAAAGCCAGTTGGAAAGGCTATCAAAATATGATGTTTACAGAATACCCGAGCTTTTTCAAAAAGAACATCCAAAGCCTCCAAAATGGTTTTTCGTAGTTAAATTATTATCATTTACGAGTTTATTATCCCTTATTCTACTCTTTTTTTACCCCCAATTCCTGCTCGTTTTTATTGGAGTGTTTGTCATTAACTTTATGATCCACCTTTGGAACAAGCAAAATTTATTATCAATCATAGACGCCATTCCTCAGCTTTTAAGGTTAAATGGTATTGCATCATACATACATACCATTGGCAAACTAAAAGAATTGGACCCAAATCTATCCGCATCTATAAAAACGATAAATCTTGTTAAAAACAGGATGTCCTTTTTGAAGTTAGAGACGAAGCTTCAAGGAGAATTTGAATCCATAGCTTGGATGTTTTTAGAACTTTTTAAGATCATATCCCTTTTAGAACCTTTATTGCTATTCGGAGTGTTAAATAGACTAAATACAAAAAGGGAGGAAATAGCAAACGTGTTTGAATTTGTTGGGCGGATAGATATGCTAATCTCCATAGCCTCTTTGAGAAAAGGGCTTGAAAGTTTCTGTATTCCTAGAATTCACGGTAATGACAAGAAGATCAAGGCCTCGGAAATATATCATCCACTAATTATAAATTGTACAACAAACAATATCGATGTGTCGGGGAAATCCGTTCTTTTAACGGGTTCTAATATGGCCGGCAAAACCTCATTTATAAGAACCATCGGATTGAATTTAATAACTGGCTTGACTATAAATACTTGCTTTGCCAAATCTTTATGCTTTCCCGTGGCTCGAATATTTTCTGCAATAAGAATTAGTGATGACCTAATGAACGATAAAAGTTACTATTTCGAAGAAGTGCTAACCATTAAAAGGATGATAGCTGAAAGTGAAAACAATAAAACAAACCTTTTTCTTTTAGATGAAATTTTCAAAGGGACCAATACAGTAGAGCGGATTTCTGCAGGTAAGGCAGTTCTGTCATTCTTGGCAAAAAATGGAAACATAGTATTTGTATCCACTCATGATATGGAGTTAACAGAGATGCTTTCAAAAGAATATAAATTGTTTTATTTTAGTGAGACAATAAACGAGAATACGGTAGGGTTTGATTATAAATTGAAAGAAGGTGATTTAAGAAACAGAAACGCAATAAGGATATTGGAAATTAACGGTTACCCTAATGAAGTAGTTGACGAGGCAATAAGCATATCTAAAGAACTGGATAAAATCAATATAAAACAAAGAGAATAAATTAAAGTCGGAAGGAAGTATGATTGAATTAAAAACACTAATGGCAATATCTTGGTTTTTGTGCAATGGGTCCTGTCTGGTCCAAAAATAGTCGGGGGAGCCAAACCTGAACACTGTGTTCACTATTCACGGCCCGTTTTTGGAATAGGTATTTTTTGTGGTAAAATAGAGCAAACCCCAAACCCAAATTATGGGATGGGGTTGTACCAATACTAAGAAGGAAATGA
>CBFGWQ010000061.1:0-18401 GCA_965652575.1 uncultured Arenibacter sp.
TCAATATCGTGAACTTTTCCGAAATAGGAACTTCATTTTTTGAGGAATTTGCAATATAGACAATACGAACATGATAAATTCCTTAAAACTGGCAATAAAAAAGGGTCGCATTCCGAAAAGTGCGACCCTTTTTGGGTTTTAATTTTATTTATTGGAAACCTTGTTTTTCTTAGTACATGATAAAATTCAATTCCCTAAGGTTCTTCTCAATTTTTGCCCTCTCCCAATAAGGACTATCGGAAGGGGGATTTTTATGTAAACTTGTCCCCTGATCCCACCTTCCGCTATCGGGACTAAATGGACAACACTTATTAAGACGATTTTTGTCATTTACTCGATAATCGAGATTTAAACCTGCCTACCGCAGGCAGATGCTCCGACGCTTGCGTCGAAATCAAACCTGAATTTCCTTTCAATGCCTCGTGGGCCTGCCTTTGTAGGATACAGACAGGCTTGCACCGAGGTAGTTTACTAAAATTGTTATCATAAAAGTCTTTTATTCCACCCCAACCTTTTCCTGTTTCCCTGCAGTTTTAATTTCAAGTTTTAGACTGGCCTCTTCCTTGGCCGAAAAAGTACAGTCTACCTTAATTTTATGATCGCCGGTGCTTACCATAAATTTTTCGGAATCTACAGGGATGCTCTTTATTCTGTTCCAGGATTTATCATAGAGTACTACTTCCGTACCCCCGTTGTACTTCAGGTTCTCCCCTTTTTGAATGGATATGTCCAACTCTATTTTTTTAAAATCATCGATCTCGATCGATATCCCGGAAACAGTAGTATTCTTGGTGGTCAAAATAAATTGCAATGGTTGGGAGGAAAAAATATTATCATAATCGAAAACCGACCATACGGGCTCTCCTGGCTGACGTACCTTCAATTCATGCTCAAAGCGCTGAACGGAGTAAGGGGTTAAACCCCAATTGGAATCCGATATCCTTTCCAATGAAAATTCATCATTGATATTTTCCATCCTCTTCTTTTGTTCGTCGGTAAATGCTCCCCCCAATCTCGCTTCTTCCCATTGTTTTATTTTCTCCAATATTTCATCCCCAAATCCATTTTTATTCACCAGATCCACAGAGGTGACCAAGGCATAGCCTGCATCAAAAGCGGCACTTCTGGCCAACATCCATTCTATATCTTCCAAACTGGTATTGTCCCGCATACTAAACCATCCCAGCATACAGGGAATAAAATTTCGCCTAAAATAATCCTGGTTTAGGAGTCTATATGAGGTCTGGCTTTCCCTAAACCCTGCATACCATGGCTCCCCCCAGTTCATACGGGTGAACATGTGCCAAAAATAATGGCCCGGTCTGCTGGCATCCATTATGTAGTCGTTCTTTACCTCCGGCTGTAGATTATTGTACCAGGCATCTACGAACAATAGTTCTCCATAGGCCCCCATTCCTGTGGAATAGTTCCCTTCCAGACCATCAAAGGATATTTGTTTCAATCCGGTCTTGTTGTACAGATCCGCTAATTTTTTGGACATTTCAATCCCCAGATCCGTATTGGTCAAAAACGTTTTATAACCGTGGTCTGCCAATTTCGATATTTTATCCTCCTTTTTATGGGCATTGGCTTGGGTACCAAATGCCCCTCGCTGACAATTTAGCAATACCCATGGAGCGGTTTCCGAGACACTTTCGTACCTGATCAGTTCCTCTCCAATGACCACGGTATGAAGGCTGTTGTTCCCCATCTGATTAAAAAAGGTAGGCTCCCTTATTTCGATATTCCTTTCCTCTCCATCTATATCGTTTACAAGGACACTGGAGCCTACTTTTGCCAATCTTTCATCAGGAATCGGACTTACATAGGGGTCATTGGGGGTTATAAAATTTGAAAGGGTGTGGACCCCTAATTTAATCCCCTGCTGCTTGGCCTTGTCCACACATTCTTGCATACTGTCCCAGTTTTCAGGGAAAGCCTCCTTTTGCAGATCAAAATGACCCCAGTTCAAAAAGGGACCCGAATGATATAAATACTGTAAGCCTGCCTTTTTGGTCAAGGCTATAGCCTCATCAATAGTAGCGGTTCCAAAATCCTGGATCAGATAAGCGGATGTAGCGGATACTGCCCTTTTGCTCCATACCCCGTCTATGGTAGGATGCGGCAATCCTTCGCCAAGTTCTATTGCCTCCAGAGTATTCAAAACTTCTTTCGGCGCACAACCGAACAAAGCTATTTTGGAACCTATAATTCCTTCATCCCCATATGACGGTGCCATATAATGTTCGTGCCCCATAGTAGCCACGACCCTTTCCTTGTTCCTATTTCTGGTATACGCCTGCAAAGCACTGCCAAAGTCCTTTGGCAAAGCGGTATGGCCTCTATAAAGAATATTCAAAGAATCCGAGATATCCACCAAACTGGTAGTCCCAAAAATATCATAGGAAGGTGTGGAATCGTCCTCATTGGTGGGATATCCGCCCAAGGTTCTTTTGTTCAAGGCCTGAATCCCAATGGAGAAATCCTTGTTGCGGACCACCCCCACGGTTTCCCCGATAGTTTCGTTTATGTTTGTCTCAAAAGGTCCCCACAGCACCAGTTCAATATCATTTTCCCTGGTGATGGATGTTAGCTCAAAAGTGGTGTACCTGTCTTTTTTTATAACTTGAACCGTTGCCTCTATCCCATTTTTTGGATAGCTTAATAAAATGGCCCCCTCTCCTTCCCTATTTTCAAAAGATGCCGGATATTCCAATTCCCCGTTCACCTTGACGGCCATAATGGATTTTGGATCACTACCGGAATGCGCATATTCAACATTTTTATCCGCATCGACGAGACCGGTGATCTTACCGGATTTGTTCAATCCAATATTTAGCTTTCCGGCAGGAAAAATAAGATCTTCATTACGGCTACAGGACGTAATTGCTACCAAAAGCAAAATTACTGTAATTTTCAAGGTTTTCATTTTAATTTATTTATAAACAGTTTTTAAATGGTTTTATATTATAAAGTGATTCAAATTCAGCGGAATTCCTTAAGCGGAATAACACATTGTATGACGCTTAACTTGTAATCAAACCTAAGTTCCAATTCAATACCATAACTTCGAGGCCTATCCCAAGAATTGTGGAACAAAATATCCCCTCCCTGATCATATCAACCCGTATAACCGATAATTCTTCATACTAACGACAATTATAAATAACATATTGGGGATTACGGTCCTTAAGGGAGGATTAAGACGTCTTGGGACCCATAAAAAGAACCTAATGAGCATTGGGACTAAAGCGATACCTATTCTTTTTCCGGATTTAAAGGTCCAACATTCGTTATTATGCCCACCAATACCATTCCTCCATCTATTGCCCTGGCCATTCCTGTAATCTTTATCCGGATAAATAAGATCTGGGACGATGACCATATATCCTTCATTTTTATCAATTTATTTTAACGAATTTTGCCCTACCATTATTTACCCCTACTATCAGTGCCTTATGGTTCTTCCCATAATCAATAAGTTTTAGCTCCTTTACATCCTGGGAAAGATTTAAACCTGATTCGCCCATAGGGATAGGTTCAAAATTAAACCGGCCCTGTCCCTTTAAAAACAGCCCAAGACTAGCGTCGTTCCTGGTCGTCTCTATTTCCGAGCCGTAAAGATTCCCTGCGATAACGATATCTTTTATCCCATCCCCGTCAAAGTCATATATCACGGAACTATTGATATTGGAGACTTGCGCCAAATCCGGCAATGGCCTAATATCAAATTTCCCGTTCCCCAAATTTTCCATACTAACACTGGCAAATGTCCTGGCCTCATAATGTAGGGCATTATCCAAATTGGAATCGCCATATACATCCTGCAGGGTAGAGGACGCAAATTCATTGTAGGTGGCAAATTTCTTTTTTATTTCCGGTATTTGTTGGGAAGAACACGACCTGCCCCTAAGGGGATATTGTGTTCCGTAATTATAATAACTCAGTACTATATCGTTTTTGCCATTTTCATCAAAATCGCCATAATGAACAGAAAAAGGTTCATTTAATTTTGCCTTGTACTTATAATTTAAGCCTAGATTTCCAACAACATAATCTTCATCCCCATCCCCATCCAAATCATCGTTCGCAATACTGAACCACCATCCTGTGGTGTTTTGCAAATTGAATTTTTCCGTGCCATTCCTGAATTCCCCGTTCACATTTTCCAATACGGTAATGGGCATCCACATCCCTGTAACCAACAGATCCAGATCGCCGTCCCTGTCAAAATCGGACCATACCGCATCCGTTACCATTCCCAACTTATCCAACACATCCGTATTGGTTTTAACAAAACCCAAGGTTCCGGTTTCCATCAGCTGATTTTTTAACAAATAACTATCCGCCGGTTCCGGATAATGTCCTGGAACCTGTCTTCCTCCTACGAACAGATCCAGATCCCCATCATTGTCATAATCCGCTGTCTTTACCCTGGATCCACTTGCATTTATAATAGGCAGAACATCTACAGATAGCAGAAAATTACCTTTTCCATCATTTAGGTACAACCTATCCTGATAGTTTTCCGAACCCGTTTCAAATTCATTTCCCCCCGAAACCACATATAAATCCTGGTCCCCATCATTATCGGCATCAAAAAAAACGGCCCCCATATCCTCCCTGTTCAGATCGGGGATAAGCTTTAACGGGTTTTCCTTAAACGATCCATTGGTCTGTTGTGTATAAAGCTTGCCCAACGCCTCATGGGGTCCACCAATATAAAAATCTTCCAAACCATTCCCATCAATATCGGCAACGGCAATTCCGGATCCCAGGGTAGACATGCGATGGGGCAACAATACCTCACGTTCAAAATCATCGAACTTATTTTCCTTATGGACATAGTCAATATTGGCCCCCTCGGAAATATCTTCAAATCTCATAGTTTTTTTCCCCAAGGGCGTTTTTTCCAATTTTTTGGCCGTCAGAAAATCATACTCCACGGTTTTATTTACCTTAAGGTTTTTATACACCGATGTTTGTCCGTTGAACCAATCTATTCGCAGACTATCTATACTATTGATTTGACCCAAGCCGAAATGCAATACTTCCTCACTACTGGAGTTGATTCCACGCGCATTGGTCAATTGGGAGATTTGGATCCCCTTTTTGTGGTACAACGAAACTTTTGTCCCAAAAAAACTTTGACCTACCTTCCCCTTTTTAAATTTTATCCTTAAATAATTGTTCCCCCTATTTTCAGAAGTATTGTTTTTATAAACATAAGCGACCTCATCAATATTGTTCACGATCAAATCCAGATCCCCGTCATTATCCAGATCCCCATAAGCGGCACCTGTTGAAAATGTCTTTTGGTCCAGACCCCATTCCTCTGAAACCTTATCAAATTTTAGCCCATTGGTATTCCGGTACATATAATTCCGAATCTTATCCGAAGGGAAAAAAGACAACATCTTTTCCAGATCTGCATATTTCCATACGTCAAAATTATTATCGCCCCCCGTATTATAATTTTTATCGATTTCGCCAATATATTCGTCCAACTTTTTCAAGGCATCGGTGTTCCCTATTTCATGGCGTATCCCATTGGTCACAAAAAGATCCAACAGCCCGTCATTATCAAAATCGGCCAATAAGGGAGACCAGCTCCAATCCGTATTGGAGATCCCCGCCATTTGCGCTATTTCACTAAAAAGCATATTTCCCTGGGCATCCACCCCATTGTTCAATTGAAGCGTATTGAACATATATTGATAATGTCCGCCCCTACTTACATTGTTCCAAAACTCTGCAGGATTCATAGAGCTCATATTACTTTTGAGCCTGTAGTTATCCTCGGCCACCATATCCAATACCACAAAATCGAACCAACCATCATTGTTTATATCGCCAACATCGGTTCCCATACTGAAGTAGGAAGTATGTTTAACATTTTCATAGATTTTATTGGCAAAGGTTCCATCGCCGTTGTTGATGTAAAAAAAATCGGGGCCCAAATAATCGTTCGCCACATAAATATCCTGCCATCCGTCATTATTGAAATCGGCTATACTGGAACTTAAACCATACCCGAAATTACTAACACCGCCATTATCCGGTGTTTCAAAAAAGCGATTATCGATATTCTCCAACAACCTATAATTCTGGACCGGTGTAATTTTATCCTCGTCCTTTGCCGGGGCCATAAAAGACGAATTCTTGGGTTGATTCACCAAAAAAACATCAAAGTCCCCATCCCTGTCGAAATCAAAGAAATTAGCTTCCGTAGTTCTGTTCCTATCGTTCAGGTTATATAGGGTCGCCGATTCGGTAAAGCTTAGATCCCCATTATTGATATAAAGTTCGTTCTGACGTAAATCCTCCCTATCATCGTATAAACTTTTACAAACGTAAATATCCTTATACCCATCATTATTGATATCCACCATACTTACATGCGTGGACCAACCTCCATTATCCAATATCCCGGCGGCCATGGTAATATCCTCAAACTCTAGATTTCCCTTGTTGAGGTACAACTTATCCCCTACCTGATTTCCGGTGAAATATATATCCGGAAGGCCATCATTATTAATGTCACCAATGGCCACTCCGCCTCCCTTATAAAAGCCCTTGTAAACAAATATATTGTCCCGTTTGGTTTGATGGAGCTGATTCTTGAAGCGTATATTGGTTTCAGCAGGGTCCAATTGGGTAAATAGGGGTTCCGCTCCGGTATGGGGTCCTACATTTTGTGAATAGCACGGTAATGTAATTACCAAAATCCAAACTTTTATAAAAATGGTACTTCCTATTTTCATATTAAGTGTATTATATTATGTTTTTGACCGAGTACTGTAAATGTTATAAACAACGTCCACATATAGCGGCCCGGCCAATCAAATAAGGTTGTCCTGATCTGAGGAAAATCAATTGGACACAAAACTATTTTACGGTACGAAAGTTCACAATCATTTCAGGGCCCGCATCCCTTCCTTTCCCTTGGTAATCAAATTCCAGTACGTTCTGACCTTCTGATACCGTAAAATAACCGTCGTCTATGGCAACCTCGTTCTTAATTTCACGATTTTCGGAAAAATGGGTATAGGTCTCGTTTCCTTTATTAATAATGTAGTCCCCTGGTTCCAAGGTAAAAGGCATAACAATTTTAGTAGCTCCCACCTTTAAATAGATTCCTTTTACACTCTCTTTGGATTCTTTAGGAAGACGAACTACAAATTGTAACTTTTGCCTGGGTCCCGCGCAAAAGTATTTCCATATAGCCGCAGTAGGCTGTCCCGGTTCCGTAATCATATTCGTATGTTTATGATCTACGGATACCGGGGCCTCCGGACTGTCTTCCCATATTGAAGATGGCAAACTATTAAAATCCTCTTGTCCCTGGGTTCCTGCTCCCTCCGGGGCCCATGATTCTATAAAAACCAAACTCACACCCTCTCCATTTTGTTCAAGACCATAAAAGGTATAGGGATCGCGTAATTTTTCTTTTTGTGCTTCTGTAAAAAGTCCTGCCATTCTGGCATTTTCCCATTTATTAATTTCCGATAAAATTGCCCCGGCTTCTTGATTAATGTCTTCAATGTTGGGGCTGATGTAAAAATCCACACCGGCATCGTAACCGGCACATAAGCCCATGACCCACTCTATATCCTTTTTTGTGGTTCTGGCATTAATGCTAAATTGCCCCATTTTACGAGGTAACAGGTCTTCTTTCAGGGCTTTCTGCACACTCAGCCTATGATCTAAATGTGCTTCCCTAAAGTTATCCGATGTCCAGGGTTCGCCCCAGCTTTCATTAGCCAGATAATGCCAGCCGAAATGGGTAACGTCCGATGAATTTGCCACAATATTCGGATCCTCTAAATGATCAAAGAAAACCTTTACAAAACGATCACTTCCATAGCGCCCATGTCCGGAAGCAAGCCCTCCCTCAATACCGTCAAAGCTAATTCTTTTAAGATTGGCCTCATTAAAGAATTTGGCCAGATTTTTTGCCATTTGATCCTGCAGGTTAATATCGGGGAAAAATACTTTATAACCGTGCGACATAAGTCGACTTACCTTTTCGCCTTTTTGATGTTTAACGGCATTTGTACCAAAGGCACCACGTTTACAATCCTTTAAGACCAATTTGCCTTGGTCGGTTGCAAAAGAATACTCTATAATCTCATTGCCTATTCTAACCGCCGTATGCTCGCGCCATCTGGGATTTACTTTTTCTAAATTGGGCTCATAATATGCCGGGCGCACAGCCTCGTCCTGCAAAAACAATTCATTATCGGTTGCTGTAATACTTTTGTCCAGTTCCGTGGTTCCCGCCAAAACCAGGCCGGGATCAGGTATGGGAGCTACTAACGGGTCATTGGTGGTAATAAAGTTTGTCAGGGTATGGGCCCCTAAATTTATTCCGTGTTTTTCCGCTAGATCGGAACACTCCCTAACAGAGCGATACCCGTTTGGAAAATCTTTATCGTCCAATAAAAAAGTGCCCCAAGTAGAAAAAATACCCCCGTGATAGATAGAAGAAATACCTGCTTTTTTTGCCACATCGATACAGGTTTCAATGTTATCTACATTATAAGACATAATGAGTTTGGACGAGCTCGAATATTTTGAAACCTTATTCCAAATATTTTTGGTCTTAATGTATGGCAGATCTTCATTAACAACGATTTCCTCCATAACTTTCATTAATTTACCGGCAGGCACACAATAAAAGGCAAATTTGGCCCCTACTATTTCCGCATCGCTATCATTAACAGGTACTGCCTGTCCCAATTTTTGTTCCCAATTATCTACAATTTGGAATCTGGATCGATCACGGACAAAACCGGTCAGGCTTGCGCCTCCATCAATTTTCTTCGCGGCATTTCCAAATCTTTCCCGCGTGGCAATTTCAAATCCTCCACGACTCTTAAGGTTTAACCCCATAAATCCGATGGCCGTATTGTCATCATAAGCTATCCCAATAGATTGGCCTATCTTTTCAGAAGGCAATACATCATAAGGCCCCCAAACAACTTTCTCAATAAATTCTACACTTTTAACATCAACAATTTCAAAAGTTAAATAGTTATTTTTACTATTAACATGAATACTGATTTCGGTTCCTGTTTCCTTAAATTTAAATTTGAGCTGCCCACCTTCACGTTCCCAACTGGTAACCGGATAGTTTTCCCCATTACTTTGAACGGTCAATAGCGATGTCCGGTAACCTTGCATCAAAAGGTTTTTCCCTGTACCCTTCTCTACCAATTCCGTTAAACGGCCTTGTTTGTCCAGGGTTAATCCGAACAAATCATTTTCAAGAAATCTCGTATTCTGCGCATTGTTGCAGGAAATCAGGCATATTACCGATAATAATATCCAAAATAATTTAGTCATATCCAATTCACTACTTGTAAGATTCTTACTTTCCAAATTCTTATTAATAACACTTATCATTACTATTATAGAACTATAGCTTTCTATTGTTAGGGCCGAAAATACAATATACAGACGGGGATCAATATTCAAATTGCTACATGCTTCCCTTTTATACATTGTCCCGGATTGTAAAAAGAGGCCGCTAAAATGCAGCCTCTTTTACAACTAATTAACAACTAACTCAATACTAAGCTAACTCAACAATCAACTTAAAATTTTTAATTTCTTATTGTAAGGGGTCAAAGTTTCCGCCAGGCCACCCATTGGTCTGTTCCAGATTCGGATTTTTATTCAAATCCCCCTGAGGAATATCGAAAAAATAATAATTGTCCAAATAATTGATGGCATCACCATTGTCATCAATATTCCCAAACCTTTCAACACTTCTCAATTCCGTTGTAAAATAAGTATTATAGACTGCGGGGTCATTCAAATCTATGGAACCGTCCAAAACACCTTCTTCCAAAGCCTTGCGGTCATCCAATATTTCATTGGATGGATCAAGGGCATCAAAGGCCACAGTCTTGGTAATCCTATATCCTTGGCGATAGGTACCATTAATATTATCGTACATTCTACGTCTTCTAAGATCGGAAGAGCGTTTTCCTTCGAACACCAATTCCAGCCTCCTTTCCAACATAATGGCGTCTCTCATTTGATCTTGGTCCATTCCCGCTTCCAATCCGAACAGGCCATCTCCTCCTGCCTCAATTCCAGCCCTTTCCCGAATCTGCTCCAAAATGGTATAGGACTCCCCGGAAAGTCCAACCTCATTGGCGGCCTCCGCTAGGTTAAGAAGCACTTCGGCAAATCGTATTTCTATCCAGTCCGTAGGGGAATTCAAGCTAGCTGCACCTCCCTCTATAGAGCCATCTATAGCCTTTCTGCAACTAAAGCTGGTGGGCGTTATCCTGCTATCGGCCTGTGCTTCAATGGCACTCTGTTGAAAAGACCATTCCAGATCGCTGGTCCTATTGGGCGCCGGATTATTTAAAGGCCATACAGCCCCGTTCCAGGCAATATTGGCCGCAAATCTTGGGTCCCGGTCCAGCCAAAGTGCCGTGGGATCATAGGAATAAGCAGAGGTTATATCGTCTATGGCCTTTCCATCCTTCATGGGGTAGGCGTCTACCAAGCTTTTGGTAGGCTTGTCAAAAGATTCTCCATTGGTACCCACGATAAATGGCCTACATCCGGCATCCCTATTGTGGGATTGATCCAGGGTATACCTCCTTATCATAATGGCTTCCGGATTGGCTTCGGTTTCATCGAACCACAGGTCGGCATAACTGGAATGCAGCCCTTTGCCGTTTTCAACAAGGAAAGTATGCGCCGCTTTATTGGCATCATAGGCCGCCTGCCAACGATCCTTGTCCTGGGCGGGATCAAATTGTTCGCTGGCATAGTGCAACAATACCCTTCCCTTATACGCCAATGCGGCACCTCTTGTTATTCTTCCATAATCCTCCCCGGCATTTGGATAGGCAATCGGCAACAGTTCGGTAGCTTCGTCCAGATCGCTTAAAATTTGGGCAATACATTCCGAAGTCTTATTTCTTGGTACCTGCAAGGCATCTATATCCGACTTGTCCTTTACCTCCAGCACCAGGGGTACACCGCCATAGGCAGATACCAATCTAAAATAAAGATGTGCCCTGAAGAACAATGCCTGACCAATCATCAAATCCTGCGCTTCGGCACTTATGGTCCCGGTGCCAATATTGGCGATCAATAGATTTATATCCTTAATAGTGGTATAACTACTGGCATAAATATTCATAGATCCCGGTTGTGCCTCCCCGTACATAAATCCATTTTCCCCATGGGCATCGTCCGACAATTGAGAAGCCGTTGTTGCCCATCCAGGCATGGCCCTAAGATAGATATTGTTTAAAAATCCATTTGCCAGATTCTCGTCGTTCCACACCACATCTTCACTTATTGCCCCTAAAGGCCTCTTGTCCAAAGGATCTTCGCTACATTGTGTAAGGAACAAAAAGCAAAGAATTACCAGTTTATTTATATTATTTATCTTCATCATACCTTTTTTTTAAAATGTAACATTTAATCCCAAACTATAGCTCCTGTTCACCGGAATACCCCTTCCTGAGGTCTCGGGATCAAACGCCTTGATCTTACTGTAGATCATAAATAGGTTGGTCCCATTGGCAAAAAGATTGATCCTTTCCGCTCCCACTTTTTGGGCCCAGGCCACAGGGATATCATAGCCAACGTTCAAATTTTTCAATCTTAAGAAATCGGCATCCTCCAACCAGAATGAGGAATCGGTATCCGCATAAGGCGATCCAAATCGGGGAAAGGAATTGTTCGGACTATCCGGTGTCCAGGCATTGAGCCACTGGGTATGGGAGGAATTCCCAATATCCGCAAAGGTAAATCTGTTATTGGCGGGTTGATACCTCTGGTTCCCTGCAAAGCCTTGGCCAAAGGCCATAACGGTAAGCCTTTTATATCGCAGGTTCAACCGTATTCCATAATTGACGGATGGATCGCTTCTTGCGCCTATATAGTCCCTATCATTATCATCTATTACGCCGTCCGGGGTATTCCCTTGGGGATCAACAGCGGCAGGCCCTCTTAAATCCCTGAAATACAATGCCCCTATCTGCGGGACTTGGCCATATATCGTATATCCGCTGGCAATTAGGTCGTTCAATTGGTCCTGGGTCCTGATAATTCCCTCCGCCGTTAAGCCCATAATCCTACTGGTCTCGTTACCGGAAAGCAGCTCATAGGGCCTTCTCGATTCCGGTTCGTCCAAGGTAACGTAGACCGCTTTGGAGTAACCTACATTAAACCCTACCTCATAACTAAAATCGTTGGTGAGGTTATCCTTATAGGTCACCAATCCTTCCACCCCTTTTATATCGATGGCACCATAGTTCACCGGTCCCAAGCTCAAGCCTGACGAAGAAGGAATGAATTCCTGTCTACTCCCGTACAGATCGGTCTTTTTGTTTTTGAAAAAATCGATGGTGGTAGACAGTTTATCATCCAGGACCTGAAAGTCCAAACCGAAGTTATAGGAGGTCTGTTTTTCCCAGGTAATGAACAGATCAGGTTCCGCACCAATGGAGGTAGCACTGGAAATGGCGTTGTTGGTACCAAAAACTGGCCCTATACCTCCTACGTTATAGTTTTGGATATAGGGGAAAATTGTAGCTCCCTGTCCCGTAACATCATCGTTGCCCGTACTACCTATAGAGTACCTAAGTTTAAAAAAGTCGAAGAAGCCCAAATGGTCACTAAAGAAGCTTTCCTCGCTCAATACCCAGGCTGCGGAAACCGAAGGGAAGAATCCCCATCGTTCGTCCTTTGCAAATTGCACGGATCCATCATATCTGTAGGTTGAGTTCAGGAAAAATTTGTTCTTGTAATTATAGCCCAAACTTCCAATATAGGACTGTCTTCCGGTTTCCCCGGCATTGCCATTGGCATATTGGTTTTCAACGGCAGGATTGGTAGCGAACAATTGGGATACCAAGGGCGTAAGCAAACCTCTTCTAAGGGCGTAAAACGATTTATCATCCCTTTCATATTGCTCATAATTAAAGAATGCGTTGACCGTATGGTCGCCAAAGGTATTCCCGTAACCTATCCTGGCATTCAATTGATAGGAATTGGTTTCCGCGGTAGATTCCTGCAAACTGTTGGAATCTGCCCCGTCATCGCTTCGAAGCCTGGTTCCCAGAATTTCATCCGTCAGGACAAACCTATTGTTGGGATCTACCCCAAAAGTAATATCCTCTACTATATTCCTTCGTAAGGTACGATCATTGCGAATGTTCAATTTGTTATAGGTCATTCCGGCAGTAAGCCCTTTCAGGAATGGAAATTTATAATTTACATCCACAATGGCTCCAATATTGCGGGAAGTCCTGTCGTTGGCTCCCGCCCCCTCTTCTGCCAAATGTACAGGGTTCCAGCCGTTAAAATTGGCCACGTATTCGCCATTGTGAACCCCAGGGCCCCATCGACCCGTTCTATTGGCCGTTCTATAAAAATCCCCAAAATCCTCATCGGTTCCGTTCCATCTCCAATAAAACTCCTCACGTAGATCGTTATTGGTATTTAAATTTAAGGAAACGTTCAGGTCTTCGGTAATATCAACATCTACCTTGGCCCTAAAATTGGTTTTCTGATAGGATAGGTTGCTGAAAGCACCGGTCTCCTTAATATAAGATCCCGACATGAAATATCGGACATTGTCCGTACCCCCACCTACTGTTACGGCATGTCTGTTTAATATGGGTGTTTCTTCCGCCTGATCCAGGAAAGATCCAAGGTTCAGGTTTCTCAGGTAATCCAATTCGGTCTGACTGAACCTTCCCGGATCGTCCGCTGGCACATTATTAAAATCCTGTACCTGACCAATGATCAACGCCTGTTGGTAGGCACTTGTCATTGGGGGAACATTGGTAGGCTCGGTAGTTCCAATGGTAGAGGTAAAATTAATGGTAGGTTTTCCGCTTTTTCCCGATTTCGTTTTTACCAAAACAACCCCATTGGCCGCTCTGGACCCATAAACTCCTGCGGAAGCCGCATCCTTTAGTATGGACACGGATTCTACCTCACTTACATCCAAGGCATCAAAAAGTTCCTTGGTAGAGATAATGTTATCTATTACATATAAAGGTTCATTATTTCCCTGAAACTGTCCTGAGGTTGCCCCCCTAATGATGATATCGGAACTTCTACCTGGCTTACCGCCCGCCTGGCTAATATTTACCCCGGCAAATCTACCTGCCACTGCATTACTCAAGGAAGTTGCCGGAACCTCCTGTATTTCCTCAGTATTTACTGCAGATACAGAACTTGTCAAATTCCTTTTTATGGTAGTACCATATCCTACAACGACCACTTCATCCAAGGTACTTACATCCTCTTCCATGGAGACGTTCAGGGTAGTTGCACTGCCCACTTCAACATCTTTGGTCATAAGGCCAAGATAGGAGAAGCGAAGTACATCTCCCTGACTTGCCACAATACTGTAGTTCCCATCAAAATCAGATTGGGTACCACTGGTTGTCCCCACTACCAATACGTTTACTCCCGGCAATGGTGATCCGGTCTCGTCCGTAATGGTCCCTGTAATGGTTTGTTGCACCATCTCCAATGGCTCGGTCGGCATTGGCGCAGCATTCATGGATAAAGCCGTAAATGTTATACATAATAAGGGAAACATCTTTACCCAACTAGCACTGATTGTTCCGTGCCCTTTTAAGTTTTTTAATTTCATTCTTAAGGTTTTGATCGTTATTTATTCCTTTAATTAGGACATTCCTGTTTGCGGAACCTCCATGGCCAATGCTGTGTCCAGTCAAAGTTAAAATGACTAAACACCGGTTACTTGGCCATTACATCCATAAAATAATTCTAAGCCATAAAGCATAATTTGTTTTAATTAGTTTAGCGTGTTGGTATTTTCAATGGGATTTCAATATCCATTGTAAAAATTCCCTACGATATTAACATTAAATTAACCGTTGGTCGACCTAGAGGGTGCATTGAGACCTTTTCGCAAGTCAAAAAATAGTCCCAATGAGCATTGGGACTTTATAAATTTGATGGATTCTTTTATGAAGGACGGCAGATAGGCCCGTGCAAATTGGATGCTATATTCCCGGAAGAAACATGACAGTTTTATAACCACCTTGTTAAGGTTGCGTACATATATTTCCACATTCTAAAACGAGAATATATTCAATCCAAATACCGTAAAATGATACATATATTGAAATTTATATTTTACCTCACCCGTCCCGATAGCTCTATCGGGACTACCAAAAAAGCAGTCCCGACCCTGCCTACCGGCAAAGGCAGGCCCTCCCAAGTAGAGGTAAAATAGTCCGAACCGGTACGACGGATTGGAAACCCTGTTCAATAAACAGGCAGACCTGCCCCTAGGGACAGAGAATCTTTAGATTGATATATATTGGAAGATTAATGATTATATAGAAGGTTAAAGAAAAACTACCTAGTACTTTTCAATCTGCTGCCCACTGCCTTGATCTGATCCAAATGTCCAGGGAGAATACCTCCCTCTGCATTGGTTACCACCTCCAGGCACAATACCCCCTTATTACCTACGATATCCGCAGCCTTGTTCACCAGTGAATCGGTTACAAATTGTTGTCCGTGACCGCCCCATTTTTCTCCCAGATATGTAAACAAAAACCATTGCACCCCATCTTCCGCCCATCGGCCGGAAGGAAATTCATCAATAGTAGCCTTTTCACCGGAGGTATAATCGTCATAAGGAGTATTCCCGTGAATCTTTCCAAAACCACTGTTAAAAGTAACAATGCTATTTTTGTTTCCGGCCTTTGCGGCCAGGGCATGGGTACTTATATTATGCTTAAGGGACATGTCCATACGGGTACTCCTTATATCGTTCCATGAGTATAGCCCATCAAACCACCATCCCTTAACACCATCACCATAGCGCAAACTCCATTCCGTGATCATATTTTCCAAAATGGGCTGGTTAAACTGGCTTGTGGCCGAATCCTTTTGGAAAGCATATCTTAATTTTTCCGAAACATACTTATTATTTATAGGAGGATTGCTGGGCAGATATAATATTAATGGTATATCGTACTTTTTAAGCGCCGCTATCAAATCCTTGGGCAGATCCCTTTTGGAACACAATTCCCCTGCCGCAACCCCAACGGCCTTATCAAATGCCTTATTGGGAGCGCAATAATACCCGGAGTTTTGCCCCAAGGTAAACATGACATAACCGGCACCGGCTTCATGGACCTGGCTGGCAAAGAGGTCCACATTAAAACTATCAACGGTCTTGTTCCATTCCTTGGATCCCCCTTCAGGAACCATGGCCTCCTTTAAATAATGTACCATTACCCCGTAACCGGCATCCTTGAACCAATCCGTGTTGGCATTCCCCATATATTCCACAGGCGAGGACGATACTACGGAGATCATTACTTTTTTATCGCTCCCCGGTTCATTATAGCTTACCTCACATTTGATGAAATTGCCAACATAGGAAGTGAGCAATATAATTTCATCGGTCCAAATCCCCTGCAACCGGTTCCATTCGCCGGTAGGTGTAGATGCCATATACCAACTATACTCCAGGTTTTCCTTTCCCTTTGAAAAATCCTGGGAAAGGCCCACAATTTTTTTGGCATATAGATCCCCAACAAGGGATACCTCGGCCATATCCGCATTTTTACAGGACAAGTACACTAAAAGGGGCAGGATCAATATCCATTTTAAATTTTTCATTTTCCAAGTTATTTTTAAGTTTATACATAAATTTTCACCATTCTTCCATTAAGGGACATCGACCAACGGAACTATTAATGGTGGAAAAAACTTACCTATAGACAATTATAAATATTAATTATCCCATAACCGTCCTAAAATGAAGAATGGGACAACTTTGAAAAAAAATTCAAGAAATTTTATAGTTCCCCTCACCCGTCCCGATAGCTATCGGGACGGGTGAAAAAGCAGTCCCGACCCTGCCTACCGGTAAAGGCAGGCTCTCCCAAGGAAAGGTGAAATAGTCCGAACCGGTACGGACGGATTGGAAACCCTGGCTAACGAACAAGCCCGAGCGGGCCCGGCCCAAGAATCGGAGCATCTTCAGATGGAACCGGACTAACCCTAAGGAAAGGTTCTTGAAGAATGATGTAGATTCAAGATCAATTTATTATAATATGCGTGGATATTGCCCGCTCAAAAAAATTTCCGATAATCCATTGGGCATATTAAATAACGGGAGTTCGATTTACATTTAATTGTTAATGAGTTATTTATGATAATTTTGTCCGGCCGAGCAGATCCCGATAGCTATCGGGAGAGACCTCAATTTAAAGATATAACTGTCAAAAAAACCTCTCGACTCCGCTTGAGGCGACAGTAGCAATTTTTTAATTTACAATAAACCATGTCTTGCAATTATTTTTATGTCGAAACTCACGTTAAATAAGGTACTTGGCCAGTCCAATCGGGATTTAGTCCCTTGTCATATTTTGATACTCACTGGGTGTCTTCCCCGTTAGGTTTTTGAAAATCCTGTTGAAAGCGGATTTTGAGTTAAATCCACAATCCCCGCCAATGGAAGATAGGGTCTGCTTTTGATAATCGGGATCCTTAAGTCGCTTTTTTACCTCTTCCACCCGGTAATGATTTATGTAATCATAGAAATTTTTACCCACATAATCATTGAGCAGCATGGACAAATGGTTGGCACTCACCTCTATTTTATCGGCCAACTGACCAAGCCCCAGCTCTGAGTCCAAATACACCTTTTCCATTTCCATTAATCGATTCAATTCCTTAATTTTTTCCAAATTCCCTTCATTTAAAATGGGATCAATGGGTTTGTGGGGTTTCTTTCCTTTTGGGTTACTTTCTTTTAATTTAGTGTGATTCTTATACTTCTTAAAGGCCAATATTCCTAAAAACAGTGTCAAAAGCAGTAAAACGGCAATTCCGATCTTTACGATATTTCTATCCATAAAATTGGACCTTACAACAATATCGAGATATATGGGATTGTTGTTCCAAACTCCATCATTGTTAGACGCCTTTAAATAAAAACGGTAATTTCCTGCCTTAAGTTTGGAATACCTGGCACTGGGATCATCTCCCGAAGTAAATCTCCAACCTTCATCCACACCCTCCAATTTATAGGCATATCTATTTCTGATAGGGGAGGCATACGTGAGGGAAGCAAATTCAATTTGGAATCGATTGTCCTTTCCGGGCAATCTTACCATTGACCCCGATCTTAAAGGCTTATCCAAGATAACACTGCCATCAAGTTGTTGCCCAATTTCAATAACCCTGCCATCGATCAACAGATCCAAAAAAACGGGTTTGGGAATAATTTTGTTGAGTTCAAAATTATTGGGGTTAAAATAATTTATTCCAGCGGCTCCTCCAAAAAAAAGTGTCCCGTCCTGTGTTTTCCATCTTGCATTTTTCCTAAACTTGCCTTTCAATACCCCGTCATA
>CBFGWQ010000062.1:0-18357 GCA_965652575.1 uncultured Arenibacter sp.
AGCAAGTTATTAACATTCATAATCGAAAATTACTACTTTAGTGCGTAACATCAGTTATTAAGTTTGATCAACCAACTTACCATTACTTGTTCTTGCCCGCCTTATTTAATTCGGATGGCAAATTCATCTTTTGGGTCAGGGATCCGATCTTGTTCAAATCGATATCCCCGGTGAGCGATAACAATACGGTTTCAAATTTCCTATCATTGATTTCCAAATTCCCATTATTAATACCGGTAACGAACATGAGCAATTCACTTACATGGTCTTCGTCCTTCCCGCTCTTGATATAAAACTTTACATTGGCATCCTTATCCTTTACCTTCATCAACTCCTGTAATGATGACGATTTCAGATACTTCTCCATGGTAATCTGCATGTCAGAGGAAATCTTTTTATCCTCGGTAATGAAAACCTTTAAATTTTTTAGGTTTTGGGCTATATCCATAAAATCCTGTGCCTCTTTGTCATCCACCTCTACGTTTATCTTGCTCAATAATTTAAACATACTTTCGTTGACCACTACGGCACTTACATTGTCCAGATCTTCAAATTTATCGAACATGGATTGCGAAAACCCTAAAAGGGGCAACACGGCAACCAATACTATTATGATATTCTTCTTCATCTTTTTTAATTTAATTGTTGTTGTAAATTTTTTGTTTTGTTTCTTCAAACTCCTTTAAATAAGCTACTTTTTCGGTTCCCTTACCAAGATTGGCGGCCAAAAGACTTAATGCCTTTTTGGTTTCCTGATAAGCGTATTCCGCTTCCTTCCGTTCCTGATAACTTCTTCCAAAATATATACCAAATAATAAAATGCTTACGGCCGCAACGGAAATCCACTTTATATATCTTTTTTTTCTAGGTCTTAGTGGAACCTGTCTGGTAAACTTTTCTTCTCTGGCTACGGAAAAATACTGAAACATGTAGGCATACTTTTTTAAGTGCAAAGGAACCTCTTCCTTTGTAAAATATGCCCTCAACATTTCTTCTTCGGCCACAGTAGTAGTTGCCTCAAAATACTTTTCCAATAATTTTTCTATATTACTTAATTCCATAATTGTGCTTTTTAACCAATTTTTCCCTCACTGTTTTTCGAGCCCTGGATAAAGTGACCCTGACTGCTGTAGCGCTCATATCCAAAAGTTTGGCTATTTCCTCAAATTCGTACTCTTCCACATCCCTAAGCTGCAGGACCATTTTTTGTTGTTCCGGCAATTCCTCCATGATTTTTTCTATCCAACCCAGGCTATCACTAACTTCTACCTGGTTCTGTAGGGAAACATTTTCATCCTTATAATTGCTGTGTACCAATTTTAAGTTTCCGGCCTGTTTGGATTTAAGTCGGTCCAAACAAAAATTCTTGGTCATCATCATGGCATAAGCCTCTACATTATTATAGCCTTCCATCATACTGTTCTTGGACCATAGCTTCATTAAGATTTCTTGTGTGGCATCCTCGGCTTCTTCCTTAGAGACCAATAAACGCTTGGCCAATCTATAAAGTTTATCCTTAAAGGGCAAAACCACATTTAAAAACTCAGTTTGTTGCATTTTGGTTCAGTTGTTATATAACCCCCAATAAAAGGCTTACAATGGCAAGACGACCTACATCGAATTTTGTTACAATTAGTTTCCTATTCCTTACAATGTAAGTAAATTAGCCCAACGGAAACCATATTGGCAATATTACCGTATATAATTGAAATCGTTCCCCAAAACTGATCTATACTTTTTTAATGGAATGATATTTGTAAGCCACTACCCATTGTGTTTTGGCTATTATTTAAAAGTTATGAAGAAGTATTTATTGGTTTTTTTAGGGGTGGGCCTGTTCCTCGGCAGTTGTAACAAGAACGATGACCCCCAGATTGCCGAGGAATTGGAAGCCCCTGAAGTGGAAATAGATGTTACCGTCCAAAATTTTATGTGGCAGACCATGAATACCTATTATTTTTGGCAAAGCGATGTAGCTGATTTGGCCGATTCCCGATTTGCTTCCAATAACGATTACGTGTCATTTTTGGAATCCGAGGAAAACCCCGGGATATTTTTTGATGAAAAATTACTGTATACGGAAGACCGCTTTAGCTTTTATTCAGAAGATTATAAGGAATTGACGCAATCTTTTGCCGGAATATCCAAGAGCAATGGTTTGGAATTTGGCCTGAGCTTATTCGTTGATAGTAATGATGTATATGGATATGTGCGCTACATTGTACCCAATTCCAATGCCTCGACCAAGGATATCCAAAGAGGGGATATTTTTACCGGTGTTAACGGTACTACCCTTAACCTTGATAATTATATGGACCTTTTATTTGGTGATGGCGACACCTACACCTTAAATATGGCCGAAATCTCCGGTAATATAGTTACCGATACGGACAGGGAAGTTACTTTGACAAAAGAGGCCAATCTGACCGAAAATCCAATCTTTATCAATAAGGTATTGGATACCGGAGGAAAGAAAATAGGCTATCTAATGTACAATGGTTTTACCAACGAATACGACGAACAGTTGAACAATGCCTTTGGCGAGTTTAAGTCGGCCGGCGTTACGGACCTGGTATTGGATCTCAGGTACAATCCGGGCGGATCCGTAAATTCGGCCCGATTATTATCCAGCATGATCTATGGCACCTATACCAATAGTGTTTTCCTAAAAGCCAGATACAACGAAAAGCTGCAATCGGAGTTTGGGGATGCCGACCTTATTGAATATTTTGCGGATACAACGGACAACAATACCCCTATAAATACGTTAGGACTAAGCAAGGTGTATATCATTGCCACCGGAAGCAGTGCATCGGCAAGCGAATTGGTCATGAACGGTCTGGACCCATACATGAACGTAATCCATATAGGGACCACAACGACAGGGAAAAACGAATTTTCGGTTACCTTTGTGGATGATTTTGGGAACGGCAATGTTTACGACCCCGATAGGGAAGATAATATTAACCCCGATAATCATTGGGCCATTCAACCGTTGATCGGACGAAATGAAAATGCCAATGGCTTTTCCGAGTATACGGACGGACTGTCTCCCGATATCTTATTGAGTGAGGACCTATCCAATTTGGGGGTACTGGGAAATATGGACGAGCCCTTATTGGCCAAGGCCATTGCCGAAATTACAGGGACTGCTGCAAAAATGGATTTTACAGTGGATATGCCGATCAAATTGGTAAGTAGTTCCAAAATGTTCACAAAGACCAAGGACAATATGTTCATGGATATTAAAAACCCCTTAAAATTGACAGAAAAATAACAGCCATTGCCCTATTCAAAGTACCGCTCGGGCCAATAAAAAACTTAAGCCAATGCATATAGTGCGCGGTACGATCAAATAATACAATTACATTATGAAATTTGGTCGCAAATACGGACGAAGATATGCGAATTACCTATAATAAAGCAATAAATATCTACATATGAAATGAGCATGACCAAAATTTGGTCACAAACTCAAATGAAGATATGCGAATTACATATGACCGCTAAAAAACAATAAACATCTACATATGAAAAAAATTCTGGGCCTACTTTTAATTACCGTAGTTTTTTCCTGTTCCGATAAGGATGATGATGCATTCACCTATCCAAAAGAGTCGACCGTACAGCACTTTATGTGGCAGGGCCTAAACCAATGGTATTTTTGGCAGACGGACGCCCCTAATTTAGGGGATAACAGATTCGCCACCAATGACGACTATGTGGCCTATCTTGAATCGTATACCGATCCGGAGGAGTTCTTTTACCAAACCTGCTACAAGCACTCCAATGTAGTTGGCAACAGTTCCGCCGTTGATCGGTTTAGTTTCGTTGAAGATGATTATAAGACATTGGTAAATTCCCTTAGCGGGATATCAAAAAGTAATGGCCTGGAATTTGGTTTGGCCAGAAATGAGGGCAGTACGGATCTTTTCGGATACGTGAGATATATAATCCCCAACTCCGATGCCTCTACCAAGGATATTGCCAGAGGGGATATTTTTACCAGGGTGAACGGGGTGCAACTTACCGATGCCAATTATATAAGCCTACTTTTTGGAAGTTCGGATACCTACACCCTCGGCATGGCGGATATTTCCGGCACTGTGGTAACCGATAATGACAAGGAAGTAACTTTGACCAAATCCGAAGGGCTGCAAGAAAATCCAATAATGGTAGCCGAGACCATAGAGGTCAACGGCACTAAAATTGCCTACCTCATGTACAACGGTTTTACCAGTGGCTATGACGATCAACTAAATTCGGTCTTCGGACAGTTTAAAACGGCAGGGGCAACCGAATTGGTACTTGATCTTAGATACAACCCCGGAGGATCGGTAAACAGTTCCAGATTATTGGCCAGTATGGTATATGGTACCAACACCGGCGAATTATATGTTAGACAGCGATGGAACGATAAAATTCAATCCATGCTGAACAAAGAGCAATTGGAAGATTATTTTGCCAACAAGACAGACTCCGGAACAGATTTGAACAGCCTAAACCTTAACAAAGTATATGTTCTTGCAACAGGAAGTTCCGCATCGGCCAGTGAATTGGTCATGAACGGCCTGGCACCCTATGTAAATGTCTTTCATATTGGCGAAACCACCAGGGGCAAGAACGAATTTTCCGTTACCATGGTAGACGATATAGATAATGACTACATCTACAGATCCGACAGGGAAAATAAAATAAACCCCAGCAATAAATGGGCCATGCAGCCCCTTATGGGAAGAAATGAAAATGCGGACGGATTTTCGGACTATACCTCTGGCCTGGCCCCCGATGTGCTCTTAAAGGAAGATCTTGCCAACCTGGGTGTGTTAGGAGATATAAACGAGCCCCTTTTTGCCAGGGCAATACAAGAAATTACAGGGGTAAGTGCCAAAAGGGACTTTAGCGTGAAAATGCCCGTAAATGAGGTATCCAACTCCAAAATGTTTACCGCTATAAAGGATAATATGTATTTGGACAAACCTATTGATATTTCCTTTCAATAAGCTCGGCACACCCACGAAAAACAAAGTACAAACCCTTCTTGTATTTGGTCCTAACCATATACAAGAAGGGCTGGGTTATACCTAAACTATTGGGGCCAAACAAACTTCATGGATTTCCTTCATTCAAGTAAACCCCAGCTTATGGCCCTATAATTTAATTGAAATAAATTCCACCGGGAATAATTCCCACAGTAAGGCTTTTTATTAGCTGTTCGGTATTTAGATCATAAATGGCAACCGTTCCGTTACTGGCATAATCCCCAGCATCGGTCCCGTACAACCTGCCATTGTTTACCTCCATGGTGTAAAAACCAACACCTTCCAAAACGGTTTCCATACCCAAGGTGGTGGACGACAAACTTTGTTTAAATACCTTATCCCCCAAATGATAGTACAAGGCTCCCCCATCAAAGTTTAAACTCCCGGGATGCTGGGTGGTTTCAAACTGGATATTGGTATCCACCTCATTGGTCACCGTATTAATTTTGGACAGTACCCCTGCGGTTTCATCTCCCGTATAAGCAGGCTTCCCTGAAGCCAGTACCCATAAATTCCCTGAGGCATCCAATTGCATGGAATTGGGCACATCCCCTACCGTAAGCGTTTGTTCTACCTCGTTGGAAGTGGTATTGATAACCGAAACCTTGTTGTTCTGCCCCCAGGCACCTTGATGGGCCACATAGACCATATTGCCCTTGGCCAAAATGGCCTCAGGACCCAAAACTACCGATATGGTACCTTCCACGGTATAATTCTGAAGATTTATAACAGCTACGAAATCATCCGTTTCATCTGCAGTATCCCCCCAGTTGGTAACGTACCCCTTGCCATTGGCTTCAACAAAATACCTTGGATTGTCCAATCCCTCGGTAATGCTCGCTATTTTTTCAAAGGTATATCTATTTACAACATTTATCCTGTTGGATACATTGGCTACAACGAAAGCCTCATCCTCCGCAAATCCTATTGACTGTACAACGGTTCCAAGATCTTCACCGTTCGTCAATTTATATATTCCGTTATTTACAACGGACAGGTCCCCGGAAATAAAGGAGACCGTTCCAGTACCGTTACTAAAGGGACCTTCATTGGAAACCAAAATTCCATTGGCATAATCCCCAACAGGTTCTTGAATCTCCCCGTCATCATTGGAGCAGGACCAAAAAAAGCCGATAATCATCAGGGGTAAAAATACATTTCTAATCTTCATTTGTTTTGCTGTTTTAAAATTTAGTGATTAATTGTAATTGAAAATTTCTATTGGGCATGGGCCTATAGGCCACATTCTGATAATTCTTATCAAATATGTTGTTCACCCTTAAACCAAGGGCAAATTTAATTTTGGAAATCCTTGGCCAATGAAAATCCAGTCCCATATTGCCAAGAGTATAGGAAGGCAAACTATCGCTATTGTCCGTAGTAGTGAAGACCGATCCATTATATAGAAATTGATAAAAGGCTACCCACTTCTTATATTGATAGGCCAAATTGGACCTCAACAAATGCTCGGGAACATATAACAATTGCTTGTTGGTTTCATTATTTACCGACTTTGTAAAGGTATATTCACTTTCCCAGGCCAATTCCTGGTCTCCCCATTTCCTCTTCCATTCCAATTCCAGTTCCAGGCCGTACTGGGAAACATCCTGAACGTTGATGGCCATCCAGATACCTTGGGTATCGGGCCGCCATTGAATGAGATTATCCGTTGTTATTATATAGCCGTTTAATCTAAGGGTTATGTCTTTTACTTGAATTGTTTGGCCAAGTTCCACTTGCCAAGAGGTCTCCGGCAAGACCTCCAAATTACCGCTGGCCCCGGCTCCTGTCCAATACAGGTCGTTAAAGGTAGGAACCCTATAGTTCTTGGAGGCGTTCAAATTTATAAGGTAGTCTTTGGTCACCTTATAACTACTGTTCATTGAAAAAAGAAAGGGACTTTGATAATCACTGACGATTTCCTGTCGCAGGTTAACCCCATAATCCCATTTATCCGAAAGTTCATGGGAAAACAGAAAAGTACCCGAAGCATACTTTCTTTGGGCATTTTCTATGGAAGTTCCTTTGGCCCAAACAGATGAAAAATCGACGATCCCATTTAAGGTAATTTTGTCCCATTGATATTTATAATCGTAGTTGGCCAAAACGGTATTGGCCTGTCCAAAGCTATACTCCTCCCTTTGTTTATTGGGAAAATAACGGTAACGTTCGTATAAATGCCCCACTTTTAAGCGAGCTATCCTCCGCTGGTCAAAACCGCTCAGCTCTATGAGCGACCTGTGGTTTAAATCCCGATAATTTTCATCGGCCGGAGCCGCCAAGGTCCCGGAAAAATCCCTATCCCCGCTAAAGGTATTGTGGTACAATTTTAATATTCGCCCATCGGACAAAATAAAGCCTACATTGGCATTTAAATTAAGTTGATCGTATGCGCCATTTTCATTTTTTCTATCCGTTCCCAGATACTTGTAATCGTTATCAGAAACGATATGATTGATTCCGACCTGAAAAAACGTTTTTTCTTTACCCAGGGAAGTATTAAAAGTAAGTTTGCCCGTGTTAAAACTACCATAACTTGTAAACAGACTATTTTTCCATCCTTCATTAAATTTAAAACTATCGTTCAATAGAATGGTTCCGCCAACCGCACCACTCCCATACTGTACGGATCCACCTCCACTTCTTACCACAACATCCCCATAATTCCCCGGAATCAAAGTATTGAAATCTGTCTGACCGGTAAGCTGGGAATTTATATTGATGCCGTTCCACACCACGGCGGTCTGTTGGGCGTTGGTACCTCTAAATGAAGCCGAGGAAACCATACCATAACCATTTTCCTTAAAATATATATTGGAATTGTATCGTAATACATCGGTCAGGGATGTTCCACTTTTTTGCTGCATGGAATCATTGACTACCTTCACTTTTGTCCCCTTTGAAAAATGAAGTAGTTTGGCATCGCTCAAAATAACCTCGTCCAAAACAATAACACTATCTCTCTGCCCAAAAACTTGGACAAAGGCCAATAGCCCCATTAAAAATAAAAATAGTTGCCTTTTTTCCATATTCAAGAAGACCCTTTGCCCGCAGGTCCTTTCAATTTAGTGATGAATATGGCAGGTCTCCTGACTTGCGTACTATCATTTACCTTCCCACCCTTTAATTTGGGCAGTGGTATTAGAAGTAATGATAGCCGCCTACTGCGCACCGATGGAAAAATATCGGTGCCGATTCGGCATAGCTTACAGTTGCGGGAACAGTTTCGGATTTTCACCGAATTCCCTTTTAATTCTATCCCGATTAAATTGGGAATAGAAACCAAAATTCGCTACAAAACTACTACTTTTTTTGGAAGTATCACTGCCTTTTTTTCTATATAAATTGATGACCGACCGGATAAAACCCACCATAAAATATAGGGCTATAATCACTACAACAATACATATTAGGGCATTGGACCTTCCTCCCATGATTTTTTATTTTGTCCTAAAATAAATACTCCAGTGACCATAAATTAAGACCATTGTTAGGCTTTTGAAAATTTTGATTCAAGAAATTAATGCTACTTTTGGATTCTCAAATAAACCTTTAGCATCTTGAACAAAGTCTTTCTTTTTCTACTCGTTCCCTATCTTTTTTCTTGCAAACAGTCAAAAAAAGAGACTATTTCCAATTCCGATTTATCGCAACCCGTAAGCATAGAATACGCCCAAGGATTTACTATTGAGAAAACATCGTCCGACATAACCATAATCAAGGTATTGTCGCCCTGGTCGGAATCCGGGGATAATTTTACCTATGCACTGGTACCTAAAAAAAAATTGTCCGCCATAACCCTGAACAGGGAGGAGTATGATGCCGTCATTGGAGTACCCGTCCAGAATATGGTGGTAACCTCTACCACCCATATCCCGGCATTGGAAGCACTGGGGGAAGCCGACAAATTAATTGGATTTCCAAATACGGAATACATATCCTCCCCAAAGACCAGAATTCGAATAAATGAAGGATTGGTCCAGGAACTCGGCAACAATGAATCCTTAAATTCAGAAATGGTGATCGCCTTACATCCGGAAGTAGTGATAGGGTTTAGCATCAATCATGAAAACAGGGCCTACGAAACTATTCAACGATCCCATATTCCGGTAGTGTACAATGGGGATTGGACAGAAGAAACACCATTGGGAAAAGCGGAATGGATAAAATTTTTCGCCCCGTTTTTTCAAAAGGAAAAGCAGGCCGATAGTATTTTCAAATCCATTGAGTACAATTATAATAATGCCAAGGCCTTGGCGGAAAAAGCAAAAAACAGGCCCAAGATATTAAGCGGTGCCCTTTATAAAGATATCTGGTACCTCCCGGGCGGAAAGAGTTGGGCCTCTAAATTTATAGAGGATGCCAATGCGGAATATTTATGGAACGATACCTCTTCTACAGGAAGCCTATCATTAAGCCTGGAAAGTGTTATTGATCGTGCCCATAATGCCGATTTCTGGATCTCCCCCTCACAATTTGGCAGTTATTTGTCATTAAAGGAAGCCAACCGGCATTATGTTCAATTTTCTGCCTTCAGAAATAGAAAAATATATACCTATGCCAATACTAAAGGAGAGACCGGGGGATTGCTCTATTTTGAGCTGGCACCAAACAGACCGGACCTTGTCCTGAAAGACCTTATCCAGATTTTTCACCCGGAACTGCTTCCCGATTATATCCCTACCTTTTTTAAACCCTTGGATTAAGTGCCGCGACCAAAAACACATAGCATCTATTTTATCCTTCTGTTGTTGATTACATTGGTGTGTTTTACGGTGAACATCAGCTTGGGCTCGGTATCCATTCCCTTAAAGGATACCTTGAAGGCGATAATAGGCAGTCCCACCACAGTGGATTCCTGGAGCTACATTATATGGAACTACCGGATTCCCAAAGCGTTTACTGCTATTCTTACAGGTAGTGGTCTGGCCCTGAGCGGTCTATTGATGCAGACCCTATTCAGAAATCCCTTGGCCGGCCCCTTTGTCCTGGGCATAAGCTCCGGGGCAAGTTTGGGTGCCGCCCTATTGATTCTGGGATCTTCCCTCTTCCCGGGCATGTTTGCCTTTGGTATCCTAAATGATATTTCCTTGGCCTTGGCATCCAGTATCGGTAGCTTTCTGGTACTTTTGACGGTCATGTTGGTTGCCACAAAGGTCAAGGACACCATGGCCCTACTTATCATTGGCCTTATGTTCGGTAGTATTACCACTGCTGTGGTAAGTGTACTGTCCTATTTTTCTACGGCCGAAAAATTGCAACAATATATATATTGGTCCTTTGGAAGTATCGGGAATTTATCATGGAACCAACTTTTATTGTTGCTGATGATCATAGGGGCTGGAATTCTGATCGGTATTTTTTACATAAAACCCCTGAACGCCCTATTACTGGGAGAAAACTATGCCAGAAGTTTGGGTGTCAACATAAAGCGATCCCGATATTCCATAATTGTTGCCACAGGATTATTGGCTGGCGGTGTAACCGCTTTTGCCGGACCCATTGCCTTCATAGGCTTGGCAGTGCCCCATTTGACCCGACAGATTTTCAATACTACCGATCATAAGATCTTGTTGCCGGCCGTGCTGATTTATGGTGCCATTCTAATGCTGATCTGTGATACCATTGCCCAAATGCCCAATTCGGCCAATGTCCTGCCCATTAACGCCATAACGTCCATCATTGGGGCACCGGTGGTTATTTGGCTGCTATTAAGGAAAAGAAAAATGATTTTTTAACGTCCGATGAATCCCCCATCTATGAATAAGTAAAGAATAAAGACATATTAAATATGCAAAACCAATACCTTAGCGATAAAAATTCACTCAGATAGACACAAGTACGCCCCATATCGCCCTGAAAACGGAAAACCTGAGCATAGGCTATTCCAACAAGAAGCAACGGTCCTGCATTGCCCAGGATATCAATTTTTCCTTGGCAAACGGGGAAGTTGCTGCCATTGTTGGTATTAATGGCATAGGTAAGTCCACCTTATTGCGCACCCTCGGCAATGTACAGCCTAAATTATCGGGTACTATCACTTTGAACAAGTTGCCTTTGGAACAGCACACCATAAGCGAATTGGCTACCGAAATCAGTGTTGTTTTAACAGAACCCATTGCTTCCAAAAATTTAACGGTTTTAGAGCTTATCAGTCTGGGCAGACAACCATACACCAATTGGCTGGGCACATTGACCGAGGAGGATAGGGAGAAGATCTCATTGGCAATGGACATGGTACGGATTTCGGAAATGAAGAACAAAAAGTGCTATGAACTTAGCGATGGACAATTACAGCGTGCCATGATCGCCAGGGCCATTGCCCAGGACACCCAACTCATTTTATTGGATGAACCTACAACCCATTTGGATCTGTACCACAAGGTCCAAATACTGAAATTGCTCAAATCCATAGCCCATACAACCAAAAAGACCATTCTCTTTACCACCCATGAAATTGAAATAGCCATCCAGCTGTGCGATAAAATGTTGATATTGGATAAAAATCGAAGTACTTTCGGAACGCCTTGCGAATTGATACAACGGAAAAGTTTTGAAAATCTGTTCCCGACGGACAGTATTGTATTCGACGCCCAAACAGGTTCTTTTAGAGTTAATAAGTAATAAAGACCGATCCCTCTTTTTTTAACACAATCCACTATCTTTACCACAAAGACCAATGATTAAATGAACGAATTGCTAGTCTATTCCGTCCTTGCCCTAGTTGGCCTGGCAGTTGGATATTTTCTAGGGAACTACATCCAAAACCTAAAAACAAAATCCGGCCAAAGTGCCCTTTTGGAGCGGGAACAACAGTTGAGGAACAACCTCGGCGTCATGGAGCAAAAGCTTATCGACGCTGAGGAACACAAAACGCATTTACAATCCGAAAAGGAGCAATTGGGCAATAGAATAGTCCGCTATCAGGCGGAAATAGAGAATTTGGACCTGAAAAACAGGGAACAAAAGGGGGAAGTAGAAAAATTACAGGAAAAATTCACCAAAGAGTTCGAGAATCTGGCCAATAAGATCTTGGATGAAAAAAGTACCAAATTTACCGAACAGAACAGGGAGAACATTAAAAATATATTGACCCCCTTACAAGAGAAGATAATTCTCTTTGAAAAAAAGGTAGAGGACAGCCAAAAGGAAAGTGTGGGCATGCATTCTGCCCTAAAGGAACAATTGGCCCACCTTCAGACACAAAACCTTAAAATTACACAGGAAGCCGAAAATCTCACCAAGGCCCTAAAGGGGGATAGCAAGATGCAGGGCAATTGGGGCGAATTGGTACTGGAACGCGTCCTTGAAAAATCGGGCCTGGAAAAAGACAGGGAATACACGGTGCAACAAAGCTTCACCCGTGAGGATGGGAGTCGGGTACTGCCCGATGTCATCATTAACCTGCCCGATGGCAAAAAAATGATCGTGGATTCCAAGGTTTCCCTAACGGATTATGAACGCTATGTAAACGCCGAAGAGGAACTGAAGGATAAATTTCTTAAGGACCATATCAATTCCCTGAGAAGGCATGTGGACCAACTTTCGGCCAAAAAATATGAGGACCTTTACGAAATGGAAAGCCCGGATTTTGTACTCATGTTCGTCCCTATTGAACCTGCATTTGCCATTGCAATAAACAACGATAACAATCTGTACAACAAGGCATTTGAACAGAACATAATTATAGTGACCCCTTCCACCCTATTGGCTACCTTACGTACTATAGATACCATGTGGAACAATGAAAAGCAGCAACGTAATGCCATTGAAATTGCACGGCAGGCGGGAGCCCTATATGATAAGTTTGAGGGTTTTGTGGGAGATTTGATGAAGGTGGGCAAAAAGATGGACGAAGCCAAGTCCGAATACAAGGGAGCCATGGGCAAATTGGTAGATGGCAGGGGAAATATCATTACCAGTATAGAAAAACTAAAGAAAATGGGGGCCAAGGCAAAAAAATCCATCCCCGAAACCTTGCTGAGGAGGGCACAGGAAGACGATGATGAAAACGAGGAACCCTCAACACTGCTATAAACAAATTTAATATTTATTATGAAAAAAATACTCGGATTGATCGCGCTAGGCCTAACACTAATAATGATAGCCTATTTTTGCTTTGTCTACTTTGTGCCCTACAGTGAAGGTATCCGTTCCGGGGAACTGATCAAGATAAGTGAGAAAGGGGTACTCATAAAAACATGGGAAGGTGAGATCAGTCAAGGAATATCCGGGGCACAGATTTTTTCCTTTTCGGTCCTAAAGGACGACGTAATTGCCAAGTTGAAGGAATATCAGGGGTCTTATGTAAAAGTAACCTATATAGAGCGTTACAGGACCTTCTTTTGGTTGGGGGACACCAAATATTTTATTACTTCCGTAGAAAAGGAAAAATCTCCCCACTTAAATTAAAAACGATGGACAAATTTAAATCTGCCAAACAATCCAGAATATCCATAACCGAATTAATGCTGCCTTCCCATTCCAATTTCGGGGGAAAGGTACACGGGGGCCACATATTGAACCTAATGGATCAAATAGCCTTTGCCTGTGCCTCCAAACACTCCAGAAAGTATTGTGTTACGGCCTCGGTAAACAAAGTAGATTTTTTAAATCCAATAGAAGTCGGAGAGTTGATCACCCTTAAAGCTTCGGTAAATTATACCGGACGTACCTCTATGGTCATAGGCGTTCGCGTGGAATCCGAAAATGTAACTACCGGTAAAAAGAAACATTGCAATTCCTCCTATTTTACCATGGTAGCCAAAGATGCGGACGGACGGAGTACCCCTGTGCCAGGTCTGATCATTGAGGACGAGCAAGGGGTTCGCAGATTTGCGCGCAGCATTCAACGAAAAAAACAGGCCATGTCCCGAAGTACACAATTTGAATCGTCCCAATTTAAAATGAATGACCACTTAAAGGATTTGGACAACGAAAATGTAAAGATCAATCTAGGTCCCGCTTAGTTGATTTGGGCAGCGGCCTCTTCGTCCAGAAACCAAATCAATTCATTTGATGAAGGTGCTACCAGGGAAGCCGGATAACTTTCATGGCCTTCCTCCTTGGCAATAATAGACCTTACTTTTTCTGCTTTGCCAGCACCTGTTACCAGAAACGCTACCGCTTTGGCGTTATTGATCAGCTTACCGGTAATGGTAATCCTTCTTTGTCCCGAATCCGGATGAACCGCTACCTCACAGTTATTGGCGGAGTCCCATAGGCCTATTTCATGTGGAAAAATAGAAGCGGTGTGTCCGTCATCGCCCATACCTAGGATAACCAGATCAAATTGAGGCAGGTTGTTCCCTATGGGCAATGCCTCTTCCAAGACCTTTCCATATCTTCCGGCTTCCAATTCCGGTAGATCTTCCCCGTGAACCCTATGAATATTCTCCTGGGGAATATTGATCTTGGACAACAGATGGTCTACAGTCATTTTGTAATTACTTTCCGAATCGGTAGGCGGAACACATCGTTCATCTCCCCAATACAAATGGACCGTGGACCAATCCACCTCCTTATAATGCGCTGCCATATAATCAAAGACCACCTTGGGGGTACTACCACCGGATAAGGCGATATGGGTCGTTTTATTTTCCTTTATCAGTGCTTTCAGATAATCGGAAAAGCTTTTGGCAACTTCCGTTTTGGTAGGCGATATATTAATATGCATCTACTATATATTATTTAATTAAAAATTATTTAATAACACAAAAACCGGGATCATCGGCCAAGTTTTCCCCGGGATTCCTCCATTTTAGGTCGCCCTCCAATAAACGGTCCGAATTGGTAGGCCCCCACACCCCGGAAGAATAACCATAGATGTTCACATCCGAACCATTCTTCCAATAATCCAGTATGGGATCAACAAACTCCCATGCCGCTTCCACTTCATCCGCTCTGGCGTAAAGGGTAGCGTCGCCCTGCATGGCATCCAACAACAACCTTTCATAAGCGTCCATTACATTGTTGTCTACCAGATTGGAATAATAGAAGTCCAGGTTGGCGCGTTCTACGGTAAAGCCCTGCCCGGGAACCTTCACCCCAAATTTAATAAGGATACCTTCATCCGGTTGGATCCTGATGATCAACTGGTTGTCCTTATTGTTCATATCGGAATTTTTAAACACCTGGTGGTGGGGCGATTTAAAATGGATCACCACTTCGGTAACCTTGGTGGGCATCCTTTTGGCGGTACGTACATAAAAGGGAACATCTTTCCACCTCCAATTGTCCACAAAAAATTTGATGGCGGCATAGGTTTCCGTTTTGGAGTTGGGGTCTACGCCATCCTCTTCCCTATAACCCTTCACTTTTTTGCCATCTATAACAGAGGATAGGTATTGGGCCCTTACCGTATTATTGTAGAGGGTTTCCTCATCGCGCATAATCCGCAATGATTTTAAGGCCTTCACCTTTTCGTTCCTTATTTCCTGAGCACTGGCATCTATTGGTGGTTCCATCACTATTAACGAGACTATCTGCAATAAGTGATTCTGGAACATATCCCTGAGCGCACCAGATTTGTCATAATAGCCGCCCCTCTTTTCCACACCCACACTTTCGGCATTGGTGATTTCTATGTGGTGTATGTAGTTCCTGTTCCATAGGGGTTCAAAAATACTATTGGAGAAACGGGTCACCAATAAATTCTGGACCGTCTCCTTGCCCAAGTAATGGTCGATCCTATAGATCTGGGATTCCTTAAAATAGGTCTGCAGACCAATATTTAGATTTTTGGCCGTCTCCAAGCTATAGCCAAATGGCTTTTCTACAATGATCCGTTTCCAGCCATTGGCTTCATTGTTCAACCCTTGCTCGGAAAGGTTTTTTGCTATTAGTTCATAAAGACTGGGTGGAGTGGAAAGGTAAAAAATATAGTTGCCCCCTGTACCGAATTTATCATTTAAGTCCGATATCCTGGTGGCCAATTTATCGTATTCCTTATTGTAATCGTCGCCCAGATCCTCATAAAAAAATTTATCGGCAAAGGTGTTGATAAAATCCGAAGACGCATCTTTTACCTTATCCTTGAGGTACGTACTTTCCTGGACCACTTTCCTCCTAAACTCACCATCGGTCAGGTTGCTCCTACTTACTCCCAATACCACGAAATTATCAGGAAGCTGTTTTGCCCTGTATAGATTAAATAAAGCCGGCACCAGCTTTCTCGCAGTTAAATCTCCCGACGCCCCAAAAATAACAAGCATTTGATTTGCTGTTTTGTTCATAATATAATTATTGGAAGTATTGTTCAATTTGTTGGGAATTTAAAACTTTGGTTCTAAAAACCGTTTAATTGACTATTTTTGATTTTTGAATTATCATGCGAAGATAAAACTAATTTAGATTATTCATTTATAAACAAGGACACTTAACAAAAGCTTCATTATTTTGTTAAATAACTTTAAGCAAAAAACATGGAAAATACATATGATTTTGGATTGATCGGCCTGGGCGTTATGGGACGTAATTTTATTCTGAACGTTGCGGACAACAACTTTTCGGCCATGGGATACGATCTGGACGATGAAAAAGTAAATGCCCTGATAGAAGAAGGTAAGGATACAAAAAAAGTAAACGCCTCCACAGATATCCAACAGTTCGTACAATCCTTATCACAGCCCAGAAAAATAATGCTTTTAGTGCCCGCCGGAAAAATTGTGGACACCGTAATAGAAAGTCTACTGCCCTATTTGGATAAAAACGACCTTATCATAGACGGTGGAAATTCATTTTTTACCGATACCGATCGCAGGGAAGCCTATTTGCAGGATAAAGGCATCCACTTTTTTGGCTCCGGTGTTTCCGGAGGGGCAAAAGGTGCCAGGCGGGGACCCAGTATAATGCCCGGTGGAAACAAGGAGGCCTACAAGGAAGTACAACCTATATTCGAAGCGGTCTCCGCCAAATTTAAAGGGGAACCCTGTGTAGCCTATTTGGGACCCAAATCTGCCGGAAATTATGTAAAAATGGTACATAACGGCATTGAGTACGGCCTAATGCAACTTACTTCCGAAATATACGACCTTCTAAAAAAGGCGGGGAAATACAACAATGATGAACTTCATGCCATTTTCGATTCCTGGAACAAAGGCAGGCTACAGTCCTTTTTAATAGAAATATCGGCCGAAATTTTTAAACAGGACGATGACAAGGGCAACGGCAGATTGGTAGACAAGATATTGGACAAGGCCAAACAAAAAGGTACCGGAAAATGGACATCCCAAAATGCCATGGATTTGGGCATTCCCATTCCCAGTATAGATATAGCCGTGAGCATGAGGGAGATTTCGGCCTTAAAGGAAGAAAGGGTCTTGGCCGATAAGTTGTACAATAGGCCGGAACCGGCCATCATGGACAAAAAAGAAATGGCCAAATGGGCAGAGGAGGCCCTTTACTTTTCCTTTATTACCACCTATGCGCAGGGACT
This sequence comes from uncultured Arenibacter sp., assembly GCA_965652575.1. GTDB lineage: Bacteria > Bacteroidota > Bacteroidia > Flavobacteriales > Flavobacteriaceae > Arenibacter. The sequence goes on from CBFGWQ010000062.1 coordinate 17,479, forward strand.
CCATCAATTGGCGGATGCCTCCAAGGAATACGGCTACGATCTGGATCTTTCCGTAATAGCCAAGATCTGGAGAGCGGGATGTATTATCCGTGCCGGTCTGTTGGAGGACATATCCACAGCCTTTACCAAGAACAAACAATTGCCCAACTTGTTGCTATCCCCCCAATTTGTTCCCAAGGTACAGGCTACGGTAGGGGCCGCGAGAAATCTTGTAGCCTATGGCGCCAAAAATGGTATTCCCCTGCCGGGCCTATCCAACTCCCTGACCTACTTTGATGCCTACACCTCCGGGAGATTGCCCTTGAACCTTATTCAGGCACAACGGGATCACTTTGGATCGCACACCTATGAAAGGATCGATATGGAAGGCATATTCCATACGGAATGGGAATAGTGTGTTCGTAATTCATCCTGTTTTGTAAACTGCGCTTTTTTTGTTATTTTTAATTAGCGTCAAAAATAACAAAACATGAGCGGGGCAGGACATGTAGCGGACATGAACAATAGGGTGAGACAAAATCGCTCTATAAAGCCTTCCAACCGGGCACGGTTTAAGGACAACAGGGGTACCATTTACTCCGATTCCGTACCGACGCTTACGAAACTGGACTTCAAGAAAGTCTCCAAAATAGAATTAAGGAAAATAAAGGAAGAAATTAAAAATAGGGCCCTTAAAGATCGTACCAGGGAAACCTATATTTTCCTTTCTCTTGTTATAGTCCTCTTGGTAATACTTATTTTAATAGTCAAATAAAAAGTATCCCACAACAATATGCGCCATGGTGTTCCCATCTAAAAAAAGCACCAATAAGAATGTTGTCCCGTATTTTAATTTAATTTTACCCGTTAAAATTTGGATCTATGAATCCTTCAGCCTCT
>CBFGWQ010000063.1:0-18082 GCA_965652575.1 uncultured Arenibacter sp.
TTTTTACGCCGATATAACTCCGAAGTATCCAAAAATTCCTGCAGATTAATTTTGCTATCCCCAAATACATAGGTCTTGGACGCGCCTTTGGAATTAAGTTCCACAGTTGCCGTTGATAGCACTTCGGCAGAAGAACTGCCTTCCAAATTTGCCTGGACCGCATTGGCCTCCAATCTTTTTGCCTTAAGATCGGAATTATCCAATAACTGGAACTGAAAAACATTGGTAAAACCTTCCAGATCGGCCTTGGAATTGCGCTGCATATACAAAACAGTATTTTCCATAACCCCAAACAATCTTAAATCCGTATTTTCGGCAAGGCGAATATTTAAGGAATCACTGTCCACCTTAAAATTGCCCCTGCTATTATCGTTCATTGTAATGGCCATAGCATCGGCATCCACATCTATTTCCACCCTACCGGACCCCCTGGTATTTACTTCAAGATATTCGGTTGAAAATCGGTTCTTGACCACTACATTGCCTTCATTGGCATCGATACGGAACAATTCGCTAAAATTAACGGTAATGTTCAGCTTTTTCTTGGCGGTTACTTTATAGTAGGAACTAATGACCAGTGTTTCGTTCTCTACTTCAAATTTTAAAATATCGATCAAATTATCGTCCGCTTCAATAACATACTCCCCGGTTGTACCGGCCTGTAAGTTAATATCCAGATCATCATCAAGTTGAACAGCATTGAAAGGGGCCAACGGTTCCCTTACCTCTATCACATTTCTATTGCCCTTAATTTTGGGTTTACGCTGGGAATACACCATACAGCCAACCAATAACATAAAAAATAAAAGTAAATGTTTCACTTCCAAAATTTTAAAATACATAATAGGTCTTTATCTAAAATAACTGCCATAGCCCTAACCATGGGTCACCACATATTTACAATTAATCCATATGGTCTATAGCCCTCAAAGGCCATGCCGATTTTCCATATGCAAATGGAAGGTACAAAAAAAGTCCATCTTAGGGATGGACTTTTAAAATTTGTTGTTTCCTATCTTTAGTGGTGCAACTCCTCCTCACCTTCGTAAAGCGGCATGGTCTGGGGCACGAAATCCTGACCTGGAATTATATATTCCCCATTATCACCTGTTTTACTATAATCATATGGCCATCTATGTACTTCCGGAATTGCTCCGGGCCAGTTGCCATGAATATGTTCTACCGGTGTGGTCCATTCGAGGCTAGTTGCTTTCCATGGGTTCTGAACGGCCTTTTTACCGTAGAAAATGCTTCTAATGAAATTGAAGGCAAATACCAATTGGGCGGCGGCGGCAATAAGGGCAAACACCGTCATTAATACCTGTATATCGGTCAAGTCATCAAACATTGGAAAGGCCGTATTCTCGTAATACCTACGTGGTACGCCTGCCATTCCCACAAAATGCATCGGGAAGAAAACGCCATAGGAACATACGGCCGTTACCCAAAAATGCACATAACCCAAGTTCTTGTTCATCATTTTACCGAACATCTTGGGAAACCAGTGATAAACACCGGCAAACAAACCGTAAAGTGCCGATATACCCATTACCAAATGGAAGTGGGCCACCACAAAATAGGTATCGTGCACATTAATATCCAAGGTACTGTCCCCAAGGATTATTCCCGTTAGTCCACCGGAAATAAAGGTAGAAACCATTCCTATTGAAAATAGCATTCCGGGGTTCAATTGCAGGTTCCCTTTCCACAAGGTAGTAATCCAGTTGAAGGCCTTCACCGCAGATGGAATTGCGATCAATAAGGTAGTAAACGTAAACACGGAACCTAGGAAAGGGTTCATCCCGGAAATAAACATATGGTGGCCCCAAACAATTGTGGACAAAAATGCAATTGCCAAAATGGAAGCGATCATGGCCCTATAACCAAAAATTGGCTTACGGGAATTTACCGCCATGATTTCCGAAACCATACCCATGGCGGGCAAGATTACGATATACACCTCGGGGTGTCCCAAAAACCAGAATAAATGTTCGTACAATACCGGGGAACCACCCTGATAATGCAATACCTCTCCTTGAATAAAAATATCCGATAGGAAAAAGGAAGTTCCAAAGCTTCTATCCATGATCAATAACAAAGCGGCCGACAATAATACCGGGAAAGAAATAACGCCTATAATTGCGGTAACAAAGAAGGCCCATATGGTCAAAGGCAGTCTGGTCATGGACATTCCCTTGGTCCTAAGATTGATTACGGTAACAATATAGTTCAAAGACCCCAATAGGGAGGATGCTATGAATATGGCCATAGCTACCAACCACAAAGTCATTCCCATCCCGGAACCTGGCTGGGCCATAGGGAGGGCACTAAGCGGTGGATATACCGTCCATCCGGCAGCTGCAGGTCCCGCTTCCACAAAAAGCGAAATCACCATAATCACACTGGATAAAAAGAACAACCAGTACGAAATCATATTCAAGAACCCCGAAGCCATATCCCTGGCCCCAATTTGAAGCGGAATCAATAAATTACTGAAGGTACCGCTCAATCCTGCCGTTAAAACAAAGAATACCATGATGGTACCATGAATGGTTACCAATGCCAAATAAACATCTGCATCCATAACTCCCCCAGGTGCCCATTTGCCCAGAATAGCTTCAAAAACAGGAAAAGATTCCCCTGGCCATGCCAATTGCATTCTGAACAAAAGTGACATCATAATACCAATGAATCCCATTATAAGTCCAGTAATCAAATACTGCTTGGAAATCATTTTATGGTCTTGACTAAAAATATACTTCGTCACAAAGGTTTCCTTGTGATGATGTCCGTGGTCATCTGAATGGTCTTCTACGTGTGCGTGAGCGGTTACAGACATAGTTCTATTTTTAAATTTTTTATAAGGTTATTTTTAAGACTAAAATTATTGTGCCGCAGCCATTGATTTCCCAAACGTCTGCTGACTTGCTATCCAGGCATTGTACTCCTCTTCCGTTTCAACAATAATTTTCATTTGCATATTATAATGTGACTTGCCACATATCTTGTTGCACAACAGGATATAATCAAACTCCCAAGGATCGGAATTGTCCAATCCTTTTGCCGCCTTTTCTGCCCTAATACCATTGATACGCTTTACCTTGTCAACAACATCCGGATTCTGTCTCATTTCCGCAGTGGTAATGGTAGGGGTAAAGGAGAATTGTGTGATCATTCCCGGTACACAGTTCATCTGTGCCCTAAAATGGGGCATATAAGCGGAATGCAATACATCCTGGGAACGCATTTTAAAATTTACCTTGCGACCCACTGGCAAATGTAATTCCTTAACAATAATATCATCTGCAGCATTTGGATCTGCGCTGTCCAACCCTAGAATATTGGCATTATCAATATCGATCATCCTAACATTGGCATCGCCCAAAACATTATCGTTACCGGCATATCTTGCCGTCCAGTTAAACTGTTGGGCATATAGTTCTATGGTAAGGGGATCATCCTCATCATTGATATCCATAATATTGGTCCATGCATACAGGCCCCACAATATCAATCCTGCCAAAACGATGACCGGAATAATGGTCCATATAAACTCCAAACGGTCGTTATCGGCATAGAACAAAGCCTTTCTTTCCCTATCCCCCCTATATTTATAAGCAAAGTAGTGCAGTAGAAATTGGGTCAGCGTCTGAACAATAAAAATGATTATAAATGAAATACCCATTAACGAATCATACCCACCACCATGCTCGGAAGCAGCTTCGGGCAAAAGCACTTTAGAATATTTCCAAAAGCTAAAAATAGTAATCCCGTAAAGGAAGATCAAGAAAGCGAACATCAAATACCCATTGTATTTATTATCCGTTTCACTTGCTACCTGGGAATTGTTAGCTCTAATTTGTGACAATTCGAATATCTTGGTCATTTGCCAAATAGCAATTGCCACTAATACTAAAACAACTATGGTCAATAATGGAGTCATCGTATGATTTGAAATTATACTTATATACTAATAATGAAAATGTTTACTCTCTTCAATAAACGGGTTGCGCTTTGGCTGCAACGGAGCCTTGGTCAACGCCCTGAACACAAAAAAGATAAACAATCCTGCAAAGAACAAAATAGACCCAATTTCAGGAATACCAATAAACCATTGATCCCCAACGGTAGCTGGCATTATGGCATTAAAAATATCCAAATAATGCCCGGCCAAAATGACTATCCCGGTCATAATAACAAACCAATTTACCCTTTTAAAATCACTGTTCATAAGCAAAAGCACCGGAAACAAAAAGTTCATGGCCACCATACCAAAAAATGGCAAATTGAAATCAGCTATCCTGGTAACATAGTAGGTCACCTCTTCAGGAATATTGGAGTACCAGATCAACATAAATTGTGAAAACCATAAATAGGTCCAGAAAATACTGATCCCGAACATGAATTTGGCCAGATCGTGAATATGGCTATCGTTAACATCGGGCAAATACCCTCTGGATTTTAGATAAATGGTTACCATAGCTATAACGGTAATACCGGATACAAACATACTTGCAAAAATATACCATCCGAACAAGGTACTAAACCAATGCGGGTCCACACTCATGATCCAATCCCAGGACATCATGGACTCCGATATTAAATAGAATACCAAAAATGCAGCAGAAATCCTAAAATTCAACTTAAAATTGGAATCATCGTTTGATTCATCCTGGGCCAAGGACAATTTACGGGAATACTCCCTATACAAGATCCAACCTCCTAAAAATATTGCTGCCCTGATCAAAAAGAACGTACCATTAAGATACCCGGCTTTTCCTTGCAGTAATCTGTCATGGGCAACCACCTCGGGATCCATCCAAACAAACAAATGGTTCATATGTGCAACCGACAGGGCCAATATTACAAAGACGATGATACCCCCTGGCACCAAATAGGCCGTAATCCCTTCCATTACCCTAAAAAGCAATGGTGACCAACCCGCCTGGGCCGCACGTTGAATGGCATAAAAAGCCAATACCCCCAAAGCAATCATGAAAAAGAAAAAAGCCGCTACATATAATGCCGCCCATGGTTTGTTCTGCAATTGGTGCAATACATGCTCATCGTGCGCTGCGTTATGTGCCTCTCCGTGCCCCACTCCGTCACCATGACCCTCCGTAACCGCATGGGCATCGCCATGGCCATCTCCGTGTCCGGCCACAATTGCCTTTGCCTCCTCTACAGTACCTGGCGCAGCCATAAAACCAATACCAATTCCCAAAACGCCAACAGCCATTAAAATGAAGGAAGCAATTTTTAATCTATTTGAAAAAGTGTACATATTGCTAAAATATCTAGGTCTTATTTTGTTAAATCTTGTTTCAATTTCATTACGTATTCAGAAACCTTCCAACGCTCATCGGTATCCAATTGCCCTGCATAGGAACCCATGGAATTCAATCCGTAATAAATGGTATGATATGTAGTTCCTACAGTTATGTTTCTCGCTACATCGGCATAACTGGGTACGCCCAATATCTTTTCCCTTTTCACCAAATTGCCTTGTCCGTCTCCCTTATCCCCATGACAGATTGCACAATAAATAGTGTACAGTTCCATACCTTCCGCCAGATTGGCCTCTATATTTAGGGAGTCCAACGGACTTGGATTAAGTCTTGCCATTTCCTTTCCCTCTATGGTATTTTCGATCCCGTAAGGTATCCACCCCCTTGGCACCGTATTTTCGGCCGGAAGTCCGGCTTCCATCCCATCTGGAAGAAAATCTACTTTCTGGTAGGTCTCATAACCTACGGACTTATACATATTGGGCATGTATTGATAGTTTCTGCTATTTGTGTCCGCACAAGAAGCAACTAATAATACCAAACCAAACAAGATCCCTATTTTGCTAAAACTGTTCATAATATCTATGACTACTTTTCTGTAATATTAATTTCGACCGCTCCCGTATCCATCAACAGATCCATCAATTCCTGCTCATTACCATGAATTTCGATTTCCATTAAAAAATGATCATCGGTTGTTCTTACATCAGGATTTTCTGCTTCCTTAAAAGGCCACAACCTACTTCTAAGGTAAAAAGTGATTACCATTAAATGCGCCGCAAAAAACACGGTCAGCTCGAACATGATGGGTACAAATGCAGGCATGTTCTCCAAATAACTAAAACTTGGCTTGCCCCCTATATCCTGTGGCCAATCCTGGATCATAATGAAATTCATCATTACAATGGCCACGGTAAGACCAACACAACCGTACATAAAGGACGTTATGGCAATCCTGGTAGGGGCAAGCCCCATTGCCTTGTCCAAACCATGTACCGGAAAAGGACAGTAAACTTCTTCAATATGATGCTTTGCCGCTTTTACCTTCTTAACAGCATGCATTAGCACATCGTCATCATTATAAAAAGCATGTATAACTTTCGACGCCATAATTATTTCTTATTATTTAAAATCTTTGCTTGTCCTGCCCAATCATCTCTTTGTGCCCTACCCGGGAACGATTCCGTAATGGAGTCCAACAGATCATACTCTTTGTCCGTCATACGCCCCACCTGTGCGAAGGTATATATCCCTATTTGATTCAAAGTAGCTTCCATTTGGGGCCCAATACCTTTTATCTCCTTGAGATCATCTGCAGTTTCCTTGGTGGCATCGAAGGTCCCAAGGGCACCCAAAAGCTCGGAAACCCCTATTTTGTCACCTACTTTTGGTACTACTTCCCCCATCAACACATCATCGGTTATGGGCTCCTTTTCCTTCACGACCGTTCTGCTTTTAGAAATTTCGTACAAAGGCTTGCCCGCATCCCTCAATTTTTTATACTTCTCCCCTGAAGATTTTAAAATGGACTTTACCTCTGCCTGTGCAATTACGGGGAAAGTTCTGGCATACAACAGGAACAGTACGAAGAAAAATCCTATGGTTCCTATAAATATCCCTATATCCACAAATGTTGGGGAGAACATGGTCCATGAAGATGGAAGGTAATCCCTGTGCAATGAAGTTACGATAATTACAAAACGTTCGAACCACATTCCTATGTTTACCACAATAGAGATAAAGAACGAGAACATAATACTGGTCCTTAATTTTTTGAACCACATAAACTGTGGCGAGAACACGTTACAGGTCATCATTGCCCAATAGGCCCACCAGTAAGGTCCGGTTGCCCTGTTCAAGAAAGCATACTGTTCGTATTCCACACCGGAGTACCAAGCCATGAACAATTCCGTAATATAGGCACAACCCACAATGGAACCGGTCAACATGATCACTATGTTCATCAACTCTATATGCTGTACGGTAATATACGCCTCCAAATGACACACTTTTCTCATAATGATCAACAAGGTGTTCACCATGGCAAAACCAGAGAAAATAGCCCCTGCAACGAAATACGGGGGAAAGATGGTAGTATGCCATCCCGGTATTACCGATGTAGCAAAGTCAAACGATACAATGGTATGAACGGAAAGTACCAAAGGCGTGGCCAAACCGGCCAAGACCAAGGACACTTCCTCAAAACGCTGCCAATCCTTGGCACGCCCTGTCCATCCAAAACTTATTAAACTATATATTTTCTTCTGAAAAGGCCTAACCGCCCTATCACGGATCATAGCAAAGTCAGGCAAGAGTCCGGTCCACCAAAAAACCAAGGATACGGAGAGATAGGTCGAGATGGCAAATACATCCCAAAGCAATGGTGAATTAAAGTTTACCCAAAGGGACCCAAATTGGTTGGGGATAGGCAATACCCAGTAAGCCAACCATGGACGGCCCATGTGGATAATAGGGAACAATCCCGCCTGCACCACCGAAAAAATGGTCATCGCCTCCGCAGAACGGTTAATGGCCATCCTCCATTTCTGCCTAAACAGCAATAGTACCGCAGAGATCAGGGTTCCGGCATGTCCGATACCTACCCACCAAACGAAGTTGGTAATATCCCAGGCCCAGCCTACCGTTTTATTTAATCCCCATGTACCGATACCTGTTGATACCGTGTAAATTATACAGCCAACACCCCATAGGAATGCCGCTAATGCAATGGAAAATACAATCCACCAATGCTTATTGGCCTTCCCTTCAACCGGAGCGGCAATGTCCACGGTTACATCGTGGTATCCTTTATCTCCAAGAACTAAGGGTTTTCGTATAGGTGCTTCGTAATGCGACGCCATAATTTAATATATAGTTACGTTCCTTTAATTTGATTAAGCTTCGTTCGTATTCCTCACTTTCACATGATAAAAAACATTGGGTTTGGTCCCAATATGCTCCAACAAGTGATACATACGGTTACTTTCCTTTAATTTTACAATTTCGCTCTCTGCATCATTTACATCCCCAAACTTCATAGCACCACTACTACATGCAGCGGAACAAGCGGTTTGAAACTCCCCATCCTTAATAACACGGCCATCCCGTTTGGCGTCCAAAATCGTTTTCTGCGTCATTTGGATACACATGGAACATTTTTCCATAACCCCTCTGGACCTAACGGTAACGTCCGGATTAATGACCATCTTACCAAGGTCATTGTTCATATGGTAATCAAACTCATCGTTTTCATTATACAGGAACCAGTTGAATCGTCTCACTTTATATGGGCAGTTGTTGGCACAATATCTGGTTCCAACACACCTGTTATAGGCCATATGGTTTTGGCCCTGACGCCCATGTGAAGTTGCGGCAACCGGACAAACGGTCTCACATGGCGCATGGTTGCAGTGCTGGCACATTACAGGCTGGAACGCCACTTGGGGATTGGCCGATGGATCTTCCATTTCACCAAATCCGCCCAAGGACCCCTTATCCCCGAACAAGCCGTCAAATTCTTCTTTTTTGGTATCATCCTGGGCAAAGGTATCTTCCGAAGAGTAATACCTATCTATACGCAACCAGTGCATATCCCTTGATTTCCTGACTTCCGCCTTCCCTACGACCGGCACATTGTTCTCCGCATGGCAAGCTATAACACAGGCCCCACAACCCGTGCAGGCATTCAAATCTATGGACAGATTAAAATGATGTCCTATTGAACGATCGAAACTATCCCATAAATCTACGGAAGTAGCAGGAACTTCCTGATGGTCCAAGGACACTACGGGAACCACATTCCATTCCTTGGCATCCCTTGTATTGAATATCTCCAAGGTAGTTTCCTTAATAATATCTCCCCTGCCCATTAAGGTCTTATGCAATTGGACACAGGCAAACTCGTGCATTCCGGCCGATTTTTCCAAGGTTACCGATTGGATATTGGAAAAATCCTTATACAATGCATAGGCATTTATCCCGGTCTGCATTTCACTTTTCATTCCTACGGTCTTCCCGTATCCAAAAGAAAGCCCCAAAGAACCGGGAGCCTGCCCTGGCTGGATAATCACGGGAACACCATCAACAACGGCACCATCTACCGTAAGTTTTACATAACTACCGTTTAAACCGCCATCTGCCACATTTTCGTTGACCAAGGCCAATTTTTCAGCATCGGCTTTGGAAACGGTAACATAATTATCCCAAGAAACCCTGGTAATGGGATCCGGGAACTCTTGCAGCCAAGGGTTGCTTGCCTGCTGCCCGTCGCCCATACCCACCTTGGAATACAAGGTAAGTTCCATACCCTCTGCCGTAGCACCGGATAAACTTCTGATTGCAGAGGCCAAAGGAACCTCAGTGGCCACTTCCTCCGCCGATCCGGCAACAACCGGAGCAGCAACAGTAACAGCATCTTCCGCAACAACCGGGGCCACAACAAAAACACCATCGTGCAATGCCTGATTCCAGTCACTCCCCGCCAATATTCCGGCGTTCCAAGTTTCCTTTATATAATCGTAATAGGTTTTATCGCTATCCAACCATTTCAAGAGGGCCGATTGGATCTGCCTTGTATCGAACAACTCCTTTATGGTAGGTTGCATAAGGCTAAAATGCCCTTTCTTCATTTGCGCATCGCCCCAAGATTCCAGATAGTGGTTGGAAGCACCTACGTACTGCACCAATTCCGTAGTCTCGTTTCTATTGGTGGAGAACGCCACCGTTAAATCCACATTCTTGATGCCCTCCACAAAATCTGCGGCATTGGGCAAGGAGTATGCCGGATTAACGCCGTCCATCAACAAAACACCAACTTTTCCGGCTTTCATATCGGACAACAAGGCATTGACCGCCTTAACATTGCCCTGCCTTACATACTTGGGAGCCGCAGTATCAAAAGCCTTGCTTCCCAACATCTCATTAATGGCCAAGACCACCGCCTGGGCATGAACGTCCCCGATCCCTGTAACCACTACGGCATTTGATCTATTTTTCAATACTTGGGCCGCCACAGCGTCCAGTGCCGCTTTTGCGCTTTCGGGAAGATTACCGCTTACGGAAGTACCATTAAGTTTTCCGTAGAAATAGGCCAAAGCCACTTTTTGTTCGGACGGGGTCAAAGGAACCCTTTTATCCGCATTGGCACCGGTCAGGGACATATTGGCCTCGAACTGCACATGCCTGGACATTTTTCCATTTACAGGAACCCTGCCCTTGGCATATCCGCTATCATAACCTCCACCTTGCCAATCCCCCAGGAAATCGGCACCGAAGGAAACAATGACCTCGGCATTTGCAAAATTGTAATCCGCCAATGCCCTTTCGCCATATCTGGCCTCAAAGGCAGAAAGCGCCGCATCCTCGGATATGGCATCATAAACAACATGATCCACATTTCCGTAGGCTTCCCTGAATTCGGCAATCAATCCAGCTGTAGATGGACTTGCATAGGTTTGCGATAATATGGCTATTTTTTTAGTTGAATTTTTTAAGCTCCCCAGTTTGGACTTTACCGCTATATCCAAATCGCTCCAAGCAATAGGCTCTCCATTAAAAGTTGGCCCTTGCAAGCGGGTACTATCGTACAATGACAGTACCGATGCCTGAACACGTGCATTGGCACTACCGGCAACTTTTGCATCGGTATTATTTTCGATCTTGATAGGCCTACCTTCACGGGTCTTCACCAAAATACTGGCAAAATCAAAACCATCGGCAATGGTAGTGGCATAAAAATTGGCCACCCCGGGAATAATATTATCGGGTTTCACCACATAGGGAATGGACTTGGTCACCGGTCCCTCACATGCCGCCAATGAAGCTGCAGCCGTACTAAATCCGACATACTTAAGAAAATCCCTTCTATTGGTGGAAGATGCCGCCAATGTTTCCTTATCTCCCAAGAAATCATCCACAGGAATCTCCTGAACAAATTCATTTTGCCTTAGCGTCTCAACAATGGAATCGTTGGGGTTCAATTCCGCCTCGCTTTTCCAGTATTTTTTGTTTGATGACATATTATATATCTGAAATTATCTTCTGGTTAATTTGATTAATAGTGGCACTTACCGCATTCCAATCCGCCCATCTGAGCAGCCGTAAGTTTATCTACCCCATACTTTTTGGAAAGCTCTTCATGAATCTTTTCATAATATTCATTACCCTCTACCTTAACATTTGTTTCGCGATGACAATTTACACACCACCCCATGGTAAGCGGGGAATATTGATACATAATTTCCATCTCCTGAACGGGACCGTGGCATGTCTGACATTCTATTCCCGCAACGGATACGTGCTGGGAGTGATTGAAGTAGGCAAAGTCAGGAAGGTTATGGATCCTCACCCATTCCACCGGTTTGGACTCCCCTGTATATCTCTGATTTTCCTCATCCCATCCCACAGCCTTGTACAACTTCTTGATTTCACCGGTATAGAACTCATTGGTATACCCATTGGCCAAATCCTCCTTACTTGGTCCTTCAGGATTTCCTTTGTATTCATAAATGGACTTGTGACAGTTCATACAAACATTGAGCGATGGTATTCCGGAAGTCTTGGAAACCCTGGCCGAAGAATGGCAGTACTTACATTCTATGGCGTTGTCGCCAGCATGGATCTTATGGGAATAATGAATAGGCTGAATCGGGGCATACCCCTGATCCACACCAACCTGCATCATCCAACCATAGGCAAAATAAGCGGCGCTCAATAAAAGAAAAATAGAAAAGACCAGTACCAAAAACTGATTTTGGGCGAAGGCCTTCCAAATGGGCAACCTTTTCTCCGCCGATTCCTTTTCCAATACCACCCCGTTGGCTTCTGCAATACGCCTTAAAGTTTTGTTCACCAAAACCAACATCATCACCAACAAAGCAAAAACCAATGCCAGCGCACCCAATATAATCTCGTTGGAAATACCGGAGGCATCCCCACCACCCTGAACACCTTCCGTTACCGCAACAGGAGCTGCAGCCGTCACAGGAGGAGCATCGGTATAGGCCAGTATATCATCAATATCCTGATCGGACAACAATGGAAAAGGCGTCATTGCCGCCTGATTGTACTCATTGTAAATTTTTAAGGCATCGGGATCCCCGGATTTGATCATTGCAGGACTGTTCTTAACCCACTGATGAAGCCACTCCCTATCATATTTTTCAGTAACCCCTGCCAAAGCCGGACCCGTCATCTTCTTGTTCAAAGCATGACAAGCGGCACAATTTTGGTTAAACAACTGTTTACCCTTTACTGCATCACCTTCCCCCGATGGGGCCGCTGTAGATTCTTGAGCAAGAAGGGAATTTGAAAGTAGTAATGCTACTACCAGACTTACACCTAAAACTTTAGAAATTAGATTGCGGTACGGAACCTTTTTCATATTAAAAATATTTCTATCGAAAGTTTGGCATGATATTTATATATTCACAATAACAAACAAATTGACCATGCTCAAATTGATGGCAAAAATACGCATTAGACTTTATTTGGGAAATGTTAAGGTCTTGATAATTTATAATTTATACCAATTCTAAATAATAATAAAAAGTTTTGATTGATTCTGAATATTTTACATTTGCAACGTCTAAATTTCACAAAATAATTGCCCTATGAGAACCCTTTCTTTTACCCTTATTCTAGCCAGTTCCATTTTTTATTGCCATGGACAACAAGGCCATATAAACATTCAGCAAGATGAAAATATAAGCAAGCTGTTGGGCATCTATAAATCCGTAAATGAAAACAGCAGCCATTACAAAATCCAGGTCGGATTTGGCTCCTTTCAGGAAGCTGAAGCCCTTAAGGCGAACGTGGACAAGGATTTCCCCGATTGGCCCACCAAAATAGATTTCGAATCCCCAAGCTACAGGGTAAGGATAGGGAGGTTTAAGACCCAATTGGAAGGGGAACGCAAACTTATGGAAGTAAGGCAAAAATATCCGAGCGCCATGCTCTTAAAACCAGAAAAAACGACCAATTAGGTCGTTTTTTCATTTATAGTTTACAAATTAAGTACAAAGTATCGGGCTATTTCAATTTCTTCTTAACGGCCACTTCCTGGAAAGCCTCCACGATATCCAATTCCTGTATATCATTATAATTTTTGACCTGCAAACCACAGTCATAACCTTTGGACACCTCTTTTACATCGTCCTTGAACCTCTTCAGCGAGGACAGCTCCCCGGTGTAGATAACTACACCGTCCCTGATCAATCTAATACTTGAATTTCTAAAAATCTTACCACTGGTCACCATACAACCTGCAATGGTTCCCACCTTGGATATTTTAAAGGTTTCACGTATTTCCGCGGTCCCTGTGATCTCCTCTTTCATTTCTGGTGACAACATTCCCTCCATGGCATCCTTAAGGTCATTGATGGCATCATAGATAATAGAGTACATCCTAATATCTATTTCCTCTTTTTCGGCCACCTGTCTGGCATTGCCCATTGGCCTCACATTAAACCCGATAATGACCGCATCGGAAGCAGATGCCAACAATACGTCCGATTCCGTAATGGGACCTACCGCTTTATGGATAATATTGACCTGTATCTCGTCTGTGGACAATTTCTGGAACGAATCCGTCAAAGCCTCCACAGAACCGTCCACATCCCCTTTAAGGATGATGTTCAATTCTTTAAAGTCGCCCAACGCGATACGTCGTCCGATCTCATCCAAAGTAATATGCCTTTGCGTCCTAACCGATTGCTCCCGCAACAATTGGGATCTTTTGGTAGCGATCTGCCTTGCCTCACGCTCATCCTCCAGAACGTTGAACTTATCCCCGGCCTGGGGGGCCCCATCCAACCCTAATATGGATATTGGTCTTGACGGCCCAACCTCCTTGACACTGTTGCCACGCTCATCGTGCATGGCCTTTACCTTACCACTGCATGTTCCGGCCAGGACATAATCCCCGATCTTCAACGTACCTGCCTGTACAAGGATGGTGGACACATAGCCCCTACCCTTATCCAAAAAGGCTTCCACCACCGTACCCGAAGCCAACTTATTGGGATTGGCCTTCAGCTCCAGAAGTTCCGCTTCCAAAAGCACTTTCTCCAACAACTCCTTGACCCCTAGCCCTGTTTTGGCCGAAATATCATGGGATTGGATCTTACCTCCCCAATCTTCGACCAATAAGTTCATTTGTGCCAGGCCATCCTTGATCTTTTCAGGGTTGGCCGTAGGCTTATCGATTTTGTTGATCGCAAAAATTATGGGAACCCCTGCCGCTTGCGCATGGCTTATGGCCTCCTTGGTCTGGGGCATAATATCATCGTCCGCCGCAACTACAATAATCGCTATATCCGTAACCTGTGCTCCACGGGCACGCATTGCCGTAAAGGCCTCGTGACCGGGAGTATCCAAAAAGGATATTGTTTGACCATTTTCCAAAGTTACCCCATAGGCACCGATATGCTGGGTAATTCCACCACTCTCCCCTGCAATCACATTTTCCTTTCTTATGTAATCCAACAAAGAAGTCTTACCGTGATCCACATGCCCCATTACGGTAACGATCGGAGCCCTTGGCCTCAAATCTTCCGGGGAATCCTCTTCCTCAACAATACTTTCCTCCAAGTCGGCCGTTACAAATTCCACCTCATAACCAAACTCATCGGCCACAATGGACAAGGTTTCCGCATCCAGTCGTTGGTTCATGGTAACCATGATCCCAAGGGACATACACGCAGATATGACCTTGGTAGTGGGCACATCCATCATGGTAGCCACTTCACTGGCGGTAACAAACTCGGTTACCTTTAAGATCTTACTTTCCAGTTCCTGTTGTTCCAGGTCCTTTTCGGTCTGCTGTCTGTGCTGATCCCGCTTATCCCGCCTATATTTGGCCCCTTTTCCTTTTTTGGATTTTCCTTGAAGTTTTTCCAAGGTTTCCCTTACCTGTTTTTGTACATCTTCCTCCGTAGGCTCTACCTTGGCGTTGGATGCAAACCGCTGTCCGGGAGCCCTCCTTACAACAGGGCCCCTTCCTTTAGCTGCCGCCGGAGGTCTGCCCGTAGATTCGGTTCCGGGCTTGGAAACTATACGTTTCCTTCTTTTTTTCCTATCGGAGGTATCACCGGATTTTGGTGCTTCTTTCTTCTTTTTGGGCTTTTCAAATTTGGTGAGGTCTATTTTGTCCCCCATAATTTTTGGCCCGCTCAATTTTTGATATTTGGTAGCGATGATCTCATTTTCCCCTGATGCATCCTGTTCGGCAGGAGCCCCATCCTTTTTCTCTTCCTTCGCCGCCTCGACCTTTTCAGGTTTAACCGTTTCATGTCTTGGAGCCACCTCTTCCTTCTTGGCCTCAGGAACTTCCTCTTTTTCGGGAACTGCTACTTTCGGCTCTTCCTTCGCTACTTTTTCAGGAGTTTTTCCCTCTACTTTTTCCGGTGCTTTTTCAGGGGCCTTTTCTGCAGTTTTTTCAGGAACCGCTTCTTCAGGTTTAACCGGTTGGACAGGTGCTGTTTTTTTGCCCGCGTCCAAATCTATCTTTCCAACGGTCTTTGGACCGGTAAGTTCTACCCTACCCTTGATAATATTATCTTTCTCGGCCCTCTTTTCCCTTGCAAGCTTCTTCTCTTCCTGCTCTTGCTCCAGCTGTAATCGTATAGCTTCCTTTTCCTTCCTCTTTTCTTCACCCACCTCTTTGGACGCAACTTTCTTGCTCATGTCCGTTTGGAACTCGTCCAATAGAACCTGGTATACCTCATTGGATATTTTAGTGGTAGGCCGTGCATCTATATCGTGCCCTTTGGACCCGAGATAGTCTACCGCACGATCCAATGAAATATTAAGTTCTCTCAGGACTTTATTAAGCCTTATCGTTGCATTATCCGCCATAAAAAAAATTCCTATTCTTGTAATTTACTGCTAATATATAGTTTAATCTTCTAATTCTTCCTTAAGAATTCGCACAACTTCCAAAATTGTCTCCTCTTCCAAATCGGTTCTTTTCACCAAATCATCCACATCCTGTTCCAAAACGCTTCTGGCGGTATCCATACCTATTTTCTTAAATTCCTCAATGACCCATGCTTCTATTTCATCGGAGAACTCGGTAAGCTCAACGTCTTCTTCCACACCTTCGCGGAACACATCGATCTCATAACCGGTCAATTGTCCTGCCAAACGAATATTGTGCCCTCCCCTGCCAATGGCCTTGGAAACCTCTTCCGGCCTAAGATACACCTGGGCGGTCATTTTTTCGTCGTTCAATTTAACCGAAGAGACCCTTGCAGGGCTCAAGGCCCTAGTAACCAACAACTGTGGATTACTGGTCCAATTTATTACATCTATATTTTCATTGCCCAATTCACGGACAATTCCATGGATCCTGGATCCCTTCATTCCCACACAGGCCCCTACCGGATCAATACGGTCATCATAGGAATCAACGGCTACCTTGGCCTTTTCCCCAGGAATCCTTACCGCCTTCTTAATGGTGATCAAACCATCGAACACTTCAGGGATTTCCTGAAAGAACAGCTGCTCCAAAAACAGGGGAGAGCTTCTGCTCATAATTATGGTAGGTTTATTGCCCTTAAGCTCAACGCTCTCTATTATTCCACGTACATTATCGCCCTTTCTAAAGAAATCCGACGGAATCTGCTTATCCTTCGGCAAAATAATCTCATTTCCCTCATCGTCCAAAAGAATAATGGCCTTATGCCGAATATGGTGTACCTCTGCGGTATAAATCTCTCCTTCAAGATCCTTAAACTGCTTGTAGATAGTGGTATTATCGTGCTCATGGATCTTTGAAATAAGATTTTGCCTTAGGGCCAAAATGGCCCTTCGTCCAAGATCTATCAATTTTACCTCCTCCGATACATCTTCGCCAACCTCAAAATCCGGCTCAATTTTTCTAGCTGCGGAAAGCGATATCTCTTCGTTCGGATCTTCCACTTCCCCGTCTTCTACCACAACCCTGTTTCTCCAAATCTCCAAATCCCCTTTGTCCGGGTTAATAATAATATCGAAATTGTCATCGGAACCAAACTTCTTCTTTAACGCATTCCTAAAAACATCCTCCAAAATCGCCATTAGCGTTACCCTATCTATGAATTTATCGTCTTTAAATTCCGAAAAAGATTCGATCAGCGCAATATTTTCCATTTTTGAACTACAATTAAAATTTTAATACAACTTTAGCTTCCTTAATATCAGAAATTGCAATTAGCTGCTTTTTCTGAACCGTAATTTTCCCTTTTCCTACGGGTTTGGGTTCCCTATCTTTCCACTCCAGGGTAATATTATCCCCCGAGGCCTCTGTTAACTTGCCTACAAATTCCCCCTCCCGGGTCTTGACTTCAAGCTTTCTACCTATATTTTTTGTGTACTGCCTTGGCAATTTAATCGGGGAAGCCGCTCCTGCAGAAGCCACTTCCAGGGAAAAGTCTTCTTCCTCCCTGTCCAAATTATGTTCTATGGCCCTACTTACATCCATGCAATCCTGCAGGGTAACGCCCTGGTCACCGTCCAAGGTGATCTTTATCTTATTATCCGCCGAAATAGAAAAATCCAATAAAAAAAGTGATCGATTCCCCTTTAACGCTTCTTCCAAAAGTGCAGTAACCTTATCCTTCAACATATACTTCGGTTTTATTGAACATTATGACCCAAAATCTGAAAATCGACCTCCCCAGAATATCAAGGTAAAACTGTTTTCTTACCGTGCCGTCCAATTAAGTATGGTAACAAAAGAGGGGACAAGATGTCCCCTCATGAATACTTTATATTCTTTCAGCACCGCAAATATACATAATTTTTAGATTCTACAA
>CBFGWQ010000064.1:0-17942 GCA_965652575.1 uncultured Arenibacter sp.
GACATTTTTAGCGAAGGAGCCAGTCGGCGCATAGATAAGAACCAAAGGATAGAATTTAAAAAGTTTCCATAACGTAACAAATTTAAGGACTTTAACACTAATCATAATAACTATTCAAAATTTAATCAACATGGAAGAAACCAAACCAAAAACAGGAAAATTTGCATGGACCTATGGCCTATTAATGGGGGCGATTACCATAATTTTTGGATTAATGCTATATTCTTTGGATATGCATTACCAGCAGAATATAACCATACAATTGGTTGGATTGGCTATTACCATTGCGGTACTTTTCTTTGCCATTCAACAATTCAAAACCGCCAATGGAGGTTATATCACTCTATCCGAGGCCCTAAAAATTGGGGTAGGAGCGGCAACAATAGCCGCTTTAATTGCCGTAATCTATCAATATGCCCTGGCTAATTTTATTGACCCAGACTTTACAGAAAAGGCAGTTACGGCTTCTATAAATGAAGCGGCATCCAAGGGGAATATGTCTCAAGAACAGATACAACAAGGAGTGGAAATGGGCAAGAAATTTTTCTGGATACAATATCCGGTAACCATTGTATTGACTATTATTATTGGGTTGGTTATTTCATTAATTATAGGTTTAATAGTCAAAAAACAGAAACCAGAATTTTAATATTTGTACTTTTGAAAAGATTTTCCATTGGTACCGAATGAATATATCCATAATAATCCCCTTACTTAACGAAGAAGAATCGTTGATAGAACTGCATGATTGGATTGTACGCGTAATGCAATCCAATCATTTTTTATATGAAATACTTTTTATAGATGATGGAAGTACCGATGGTTCCTGGGACATTATCACCAAATTGGGCGCTTCCAACCCCAATGTTAAGGGAATCCGCTTCTTAAAGAATTTTGGGAAATCGCAGGCCCTGCATGCCGGATTCAAAGCCGCACATGGCGATGTAGTGATCACTATGGACGCGGATCTTCAGGATAATCCCGAGGAAATTCCGGAATTGTACCGAATGATCGCAGGGGAAGGGTTCGACCTTATTTCCGGTTGGAAGAAAAAAAGATACGACTCCACCATTAGCAAAAACCTTCCATCAAAATTGTTTAATTGGGCTGCCCGTAAGACTTCCGGTGTGCGCCTGCACGATTTTAACTGTGGCCTGAAAGCCTATAAAAAAGAGGTCGTAAAGACAATTGAGGTCTCGGGGGAAATGCACCGGTATATTCCCGTTCTGGCCAAAAGTGCCGGATTCCATAAAATAGATGAAAAGATAGTACAGCACCAGGCCAGAAAATATGGGAAGACCAAATTTGGTATGGACCGCTTTATCAATGGTTTTTTGGACCTGATCACCATCTGGTTCGTTTCCAAATTTGGGAAACGGCCCATGCACCTTTTTGGTGCCTTGGGAGTACTTATGTTTACCATTGGTTTTGGTTTTTCCCTGTACCTGGGTATCGACAAAATCTTCATCAACCCTTTTGGCAGGCTCATTACGGAGCGACCACAATTCTATATTGCACTGATAGCCATGGTGATAGGGACACAACTTTTCCTCGCAGGCTTTTTAGGGGAAATAATGGTAAGATCCCGCAAGAATGAAACCCGTTACAATATCACCGAAGAAATAAATCTCTCCGAATAATAATTGAATATTCTTTGTATTTTTAAGAACATATAATACCAGACGACTATGGAAGCCATATTGAAAAATGCCAAAAATTGGTTGACCGATTTTTTCGATGATAAGACCAAGAGCGAGATTCAAAAATTGATAGACAACAATACCGAAGAGTTAAAGGACCGTTTTTACAAAGACCTTGAATTTGGAACGGGAGGGATGCGCGGAATTATGGGTGCGGGTACCAATAGAATAAACAAATACACCTTGGGAAAAAGTACCCAAGGCCTTAGTAACTACTTAAATAAAGTATATAATAACGAACAGGTCAAGGTAGTCATTGCCTACGACTGTAGACATAATAGCGATACCTTGGCCAGGACCGTGGCCCAGGTATTTGCCGCCAATGGCATTAGAGTGTATCTTTTTTCGGAACTGCGCACCACCCCGGAACTATCTTTCGCCGTAAAATACCTGAACTGCCATGCAGGAATCGTTTTAACCGCTTCCCATAACCCGCCAGAATACAATGGCTATAAAGTGTACTGGACCGATGGCGGACAAATAGTGCCTCCGCAGGACGGGGCCATAGTGGATGAAATAAATAGCCTTTCCTTTGAAGAAATCAAGTTCAATGCCGATGAGAGCCTAATAGAACTAATAGACAAAAAAGTAGATGAGGCCTTTATTGAAGCTTCCGTTAAAAATGGGAACTTCAATGCCAAGGGCAAGGACAATTTTAAAATTGTGTTTACTTCCCTTCACGGTACTTCCATTACCGTAATCCCGGAAGTACTTAAACGTGCCGGATATAAAAATGTTACCATTATTGAAGAACAGGCCAAGCCAGATGGAAATTTCCCCACTGTAGTATCTCCAAACCCCGAGGAGCCGGAGGCCCTGTCCATGGCCATTAAAAAAGCCGAGGAAATTGGAGCGGACATGGTTATTGGGACCGATCCGGATAGCGACCGCCTGGGGGTGGCGGTGCGGAACCTTGAGGGAGAAATGGAAATCCTGAACGGCAACCAGACCATGATCATGATGACCAAGTTCTTGTTGGACCAAAGAAAGAAAAAAGGAATTACCGGCAAGGAATTTATTGCCTCTACCATAGTTTCCACACCCATGATGGACGCTTTGGCCAAGGCCTATGGGGTAGAATGTAAGACGGCCCTTACAGGCTTTAAATGGATAGCCAAAATGATCAAGGATTTTCCGGAACAACCTTTTATTGGTGGTGGCGAGGAAAGCTTTGGTTTTATGGTAGGCGATTTTGTACGTGATAAGGATGCGGTTACCTCAACCCTCCTGGCATGTGAAATAGGGGCCAATGCCAAGGCCAATGGCAGTTCGTTCTACAAGGATTTGATAGACTGTTATGTGGACTATGGATTTTTTAAGGAAAAACTAATTTCCCTTACTAAAAAAGGAATGTCCGGGGCGGAAGAAATTAAGCAGATGATGATCGATTTTAAGGACAATCCCGTTGAAACCATTGATGGTTCCAAAGTAATAACGGTGGAAGATTACAATACGGCCACCTCTAAAAACGTATTGACCGGCAAAGTATCCCCAATAGATATTCCAAAATCCAACGTATTGATATATATTACGGAAGATGGCACCAAAATGGCGGCCAGGCCCAGTGGTACGGAGCCTAAGATCAAATTTTATTTTAGTATCAACACCAAACTGGACAAGGCGGCGGACTACAAAAAAGTGGATGCGGAACTCGATGCCAAAATTGAAAGGATCCTTAAAGAACTGAATATAGGTTAATGGAGTATTTTAAAAAAATTCTTCGCTTTGCGAAACCCTACCGTAAATACGGTTTTTTAAATATTTTTTTCAATATTCTATATGCCCTTTTCAGTGCCCTTTCCTTTGCGGCCCTGATTCCCATGTTGGACGTACTTTTTAAACCGGAAAATAAAATTTTGGTTGAACCTGTATATGAGGGCATGGGCCAATTAAAGGATTACCTACAGGACTATATCAATTATAGGGTCAATGCCTATTCCGGGGATGATGAAATGAAAGGTCTGGTATTGGTCATTGGCTTGGTCCTGATTCTTTTCCTTTTAAAAAATTTCTTCAACTATCTGGCCATGTATTTTATTACTTTTCTAAGAAACGGGGTATTGAAGGATATTAGAAACAGGATGTACGCCAAAATAGTGGATTTGCCCATCTCCTATTATTCGGAGAAGCGCAAGGGCGATGTTATTGCCCGTATAACTTCGGACGTTTTGGAAATTCAACATTCCTTCCTATCCATATTGGAACTGATCGTTAGGGAACCGCTTACCATCCTTTTTACTATTTTGATCATGTTCGGGATAAGCACAAAATTGACCCTGTTCGTCTTTATTTTTATCCCTATTGCGGGTATGATCATTTCTAGGATCGGAAAATCGCTTAAAAAGAAATCGGATCGGGTACAAAGGGAACAAGGGGAATTTTTATCGATAGTAGAGGAAACCCTTGGTGGCCTTAGGGTAATAAAAGCCTTTAATTCCGAATCCAGGTTCTATAAAACCTTTACTTCTTCTACCAAAAGATTTTTTCATTTTTCCAATAAGTTGTTGAACAGACAGAACCTTGCTTCCCCAACTGGTGAATTTTTGGGGATATTGGTCATTGGGGTATTGCTCTGGTTTGGCGGAAAAATGGTCTTGATCGATAAGACCCTGGATGCCTCCTCTTTTATTGCCTATATGGGGCTTGCCTATAACATATTGACTCCTGCAAAAGCCATTAGTAAGGCCTCCTATGGTGTAAAGAAAGGGAATTCCGCAGCTGAACGGGTGCTGGAAATTTTGGAAACCGAAAATCCAATTGTTGAAAAGAAGGATGCGGTCATAAAAACTACATTTGATAGAGGAATTGACATTAACAATATTTCCTTTAAGTATGAGGATGAGTACGTGTTGAAAAAATTCAATCTAAAGGTTCCCAAAGGCCAAACCATAGCCCTGGTAGGTCAATCGGGAAGCGGAAAAAGTACCATAGCCAACCTAATGACCCGTTTTTATGATGTAAATGAGGGGGAAATAAAAATTGATGGTGTTGATATTCGGGATTTTAGCAAAAAATCGCTCCGCAATTTAATGGGACTGGTAACACAGGACTCCATTTTGTTCAATGATACCGTTAAAAATAATATTGGACTCGGTAAAGAAGGTGCCACGGAGGAGGAAATAATGGAAGCCGCAAAAATAGCCAATGCCCACGATTTTATTAGTGGGTTGCCACAGGGCTATGATACCAATATCGGGGATAGTGGAAATAAACTGAGTGGGGGACAAAAGCAGCGGTTGTCCATTGCCAGGGCCGTATTAAAAAATCCGCCCATTATGATATTGGACGAGGCCACCTCCGCCCTGGATACGGAAAGCGAACGTTTGGTACAGGATGCCCTGGAAAAAATGATGCAGAACAGGACCTCCATTGTTATTGCGCACCGACTATCCACCATACAAAATGCCGATACGATTGTGGTATTACAAAAAGGCGGGATTGTGGAACAAGGTTCCCATACAGCACTTATGGAAAAAGATGGGGTCTATAAAAGGTTGGTCACCATGCAGTCTTTCTAAGGCAGATAATCTTATCGTGATGCCTGTTGTTCCAAAATCTCGTTTTGGGATAGTCGGTATTTAAGGATATTCAAATATCCAAGTGCTTCCTTATTATTATAATCCGTATAAGACTTCGAAGCCCAATCCATGGCGGTATGCAGATCCCCGTTGATCTCATTTATTATCGCCATATTGTAACAGGCCCTGCCTGCAATTTTGAGTTTGGAATTATCCAACTCTTTTTCCCAAAGTTGGGCAGCCCCTTG
The DNA here is from genome assembly GCA_965652575.1 of uncultured Arenibacter sp. Lineage (GTDB taxonomy): Bacteria > Bacteroidota > Bacteroidia > Flavobacteriales > Flavobacteriaceae > Arenibacter. Next base: position 5,467 of record CBFGWQ010000064.1, read on the forward strand.
CCAATCCCCGGTCTGTGCCCTTCTTTTGGCTACTACAAAATTATCCGTTCCTCGTACAAAATAGTCTCTGGATATCCTGTGCTTATACGGGGAAAGCCTGGAACCATAGACAACCCCCATATTCTTGCTCAACTCTTCAACGGCCTCGTTCCTGCGGGCCACGGCCTCTATTGCCTTTACGGGATTGATACCTTTGCCCGAGGATACCAACTGATCTGTGTACATAAATTCGTCCACAATTTGCCTGTTGCGGGGATTATAGATCCGCCATCCATTCTTTATTAAGGTTTTCAGGGTCACTTCATGGGCCGGTACCGACACCTTGACTCCCAAATTGTTGGGTAGTTGCATTACCGATGGTTTATAGGAAACCTGCGTGTCCGTATCGTAAAATGCCAGGGAAAAAATGGCATCGACTCCGTGGGCCGTACAAATTTCCTCTATAACCTCCCAGGAAAGACTGGACGGAAATACATCCAGTCCTTTTCTTATTGCCGTTTCCTGATCCAAAATAAGTATTTCCTCAAACCTTCCCGTACCCGCCAGTTCATCCGATAGGGCATTAATGGCAGCTTCCGCCCCTTTTCTGTCCAGATCAAGTCCTTCGGCCGATAGTATTTGGTCTATTTTGTCGATTGTCCTATTGCCTTCGGAAGGCAGGCTTCTATTAATAATACCTATTCTTTGTATCTCTTTGGGAAGATGCACTATGGCCGGTTCCGTGGCTCCCATCGTTAAATTATTGGTGGCACTACAGGACATTAATAAAATGCCAAAAACAATATATCCGAGTAATAATTTATGGTCTTTCATCTGGTCGTTTTAAATGGTTACAAAATAAAGCTATGTCAATAGCCTAGTTATAAAACATTTACTATGCCAAAAATATTGTTCCGGGGGCCAACATTCCTTTTCTTTTTAATCTTTATAATTCCCCGACCCCGATAGCTATCGGGGTGCCTCGGGGATAGTCGGTATCAAGAAATTTTTATTATTCAGGCGGGTCTTGGGGCAAAAAAAAGGTACATCAAGGCAACAAATTCATGTATTTGCAGTCTTTCCATATTGCACCTATTCCTTACCTTTGAAGGCTATACATCCTCATGGAAAGGAAAATTGGATAAATGAATAAAATAAGTTCAAAAACGCTTCAAGATCTTGAATTTAATACCGTCCTGTTGCAATTGGCCGCCCGATGTACCACGGAACTAGGAAAGGAACAGGTTGCCCATTTGGAGCCGATAACGGATAAAACCGGGTTATTGGATGTTTTGGGACAAACTTCCGAGTATCTGGCCTCCTATTCCAACGACAATAGGATTCCTGGTCATAACTTTGATGCCATTGATCAGGAGCTGAAACTCCTTAAAATAGAGAATACCACTTTGGAAGTGGGAGGGTTCAGGAAAATAGGTTCCATTTGTACTACTGTGGCCACCCATATTAAATTCTTTATAAAATTTAAGGAGTATTATCCCCTTCTTTTTGTTGTTTCCGATGGCATAACCCTTAACTTGGAAATTCCCCGGAATATAGAGGCCGTCATTGATAAATTTGGGGAAATAAGGGACAATGCCTCTACCAACCTTCAAAATATCCGTTCCCAAATGGTGGCGGTGAAGGGCAAAATAAATCAGAGTTTTGCCATGGCGCTGAATACCTATCACGCTTCGGAGCTTTTGGATGAAATAAGGGAGTCCGTTGTAGATAATAGACGTGTACTTGCCGTAAAGAGCATGTATCGAAAAAAAGTAAAGGGTGCCGTAATGGGAACTTCCAAAACTGGAAGTATTGTCTACATTGAGCCGGAAGCCACCCTTAGGTACAGTAGGGAACTTGGGAACTTGGAATTTGAGGAACGGGAAGAGATACAAAAAATATTGAACGATCTTACCGATCGCATACGCCCATTTGCCCCTGAGTTATATGATTATCAAGGTTTTTTGGTGCATATGGATATTACGGCCTCCAAGGCCAAATACGCCCTGGAAATGGATGCCCTGTTGCCGGAAATTAGTGACCAAAGGGAGCTTTACCTTAGGGATGCCTACCATCCTTTACTGTTTTTGAGCAATAAGTACAAAAAGGAAAAAACATACCCCCAAACCATTGCCCTGCATCCAGAAAACAGGATTATAGTGATATCCGGACCCAATGCAGGGGGAAAAAGTATTACCCTAAAAACCATTGGGCTGTTGCAGGTGATGTTGCAGAGCGGTTTATTGATCCCGGTACACGAGCGGTCCAAAGTCTGTTTGTTCGATAATGTCCTGACGGATATTGGCGACAACCAATCCATAGAAAACCATCTAAGCACCTATAGTTATCGCCTAAAGAATATGAACTACTTCTTGCGCAAATGCAACGACAGGACCCTGTTTCTGATCGATGAATTTGGAACGGGAAGCGATCCGGAACTGGGCGGTGCCCTGGCCGAGACTTTTTTGGAAGTTTTCTATGAAAGGGGTGCCTATGGAGTTATTACCACCCATTACGCCAATCTTAAATTGTTGGCCAATGAACTTCCCCACGTTACGAATGCCAATATGCTCTTCGATGGAAAATCGCTGGAGCCCACCTATCAATTGGTATTGGGACAGGCCGGTAGTTCCTTTACTTTTGAAGTGGCCCAGAAGAACGGGATTCCCTATAGCCTTATCAATAAGGCGAAAAAGAAAATAGAGCACGGCAAGGTCCGTTTTGATGCCACTATTGCCAAACTTCAAAAGGAGCGCAGTAAAATGGAAAAAACGGGTTCCAGACTACAGGAGGAGGAATCCAAGGCCAGGACGGAGGCCCAAAAACTGGAAGACCTCAATTCCAAGATCAAATCCAAATTGGAAAACTATCAGGAACTGTACGATCATAACCAACGGATGATCTATTTGGGCAATAAGGTAAATACGGCCGCCGAAAAATATTTTCAGGATAAAAAGAAACGGAGTTTGGTTTCCGAATTGATACGTATTGTGGAAACCGAGAACAGCAAGCGCAAAAAGCAATCGGTAAAAGAAGTAAGGGCCCAAAAGGAACGGAAGGCCAAAGTGGAACAAGAGGTGATCAAAAAGGTGGAAGTGATCCGCGAAAAGAAAAAAGTTGAAAAAAAGAAGGCAGAAGTAAAGGAAAAAAATAAACCAAGACCGGTATTTAAAATTGGGGACCGTGTGCGCTTAACGGACGGAAAGGCCGTGGGCAGTATAGACAGTCTGGAAAAGAACAAGGCCATTGTAAACTATGGTATTTTTACCACCAATGTTGCTGTAGATCAGTTGGAACTGGTTGAAAGAAAAATATAATAAGTGGTTAAACCACTACGGAAATGATTGAAAACAAGAAAATAATTCTCTTTGACGGCATTTGCAACCTATGCAATAGTGCTGTTCAATATATCATTAAACACGATAAAAACAATGTTTTTAGGTTTGCCGCCCTGCAAAGCGATATCGGGGAGAAATTAATGAAGGAACGGGGGATGGATACCTCCCGGATCGATTCCATAATTCTCATAGAACCAGGGGTGGCCTATTATACCAAATCTACCGCGGCCCTTAAAATTGCCCGGTCCTTTGGCGGCATCTGGCAGTTGGCAGGGGTGTTCCGGTGGATCCCTGAAAAAATAAGGGATCGGGTGTACGACTACATTGCCAATAACCGATATAAATGGTATGGTAAAAAAGAAGCCTGTATGGTTCCCACACCGGAACTAAAATCGAAATTTTTATAAGAGGGAAGATATCTTCCTTACCTATTTATAAATTTTATTAGCTAACGAGATAAGTATAAATTTGTAATTATCAATAAACACAATTTAAATTATGGAATACCGTATAGAAAAGGATACCATGGGCGAGGTTAAAGTGCCGTCCAACAAATATTGGGGAGCCCAGACCGAACGCTCTAGAAATAATTTTAAAATTGGTCCGGCGGCATCAATGCCCTTGGATGTTGTTTATGGATTTGCCTATTTAAAAAAAGCAGCGGCCTATGCCAACCATGAATTGGGCGTACTTTCCGAAGAAAAAAGGGATCGTATTGCCCAGGTATGCGATGAAATTTTAGAGGGTAAGCACGATGACCAATTTCCCTTGGTGATATGGCAGACCGGTTCCGGTACCCAAAGCAATATGAACGTTAACGAGGTGATTGCCAATAGGGCCCATGAGTTGGCCGGAAAAAAAATAGGTGAGGGGGAGAAAACCATCCAGCCCAACGATGATGTAAACAAATCCCAATCTTCCAACGATACCTTTCCTACAGGGATGCATATAGCAGCCTATAAAAAGATTGTTGAAGTTACCCTACCGGGAGTTAGGCAACTAAGGAATACCCTGGATAAAAAAGCCAAGGAATTTGCCAAGGTGGTAAAAATAGGAAGGACCCACTTAATGGATGCCACTCCCCTCACCTTGGGACAGGAAATTTCCGGCTATGTTTCCCAACTGGACCACGGACTAAAAGCCTTGGACAATACCCTGGACCATTTGAGCGAATTGGCGCTTGGCGGTACTGCCGTAGGAACCGGTTTAAACGCTCCCAAAGGCTATGACGTAATGGTTTCACAATATATTGCCAGATTTACGGGACTACCGTTTAAAACTGCCGAAAACAAGTTTGAGGCCCTGGCTTCCCATGATGCCATAGTGGAGACACATGGTGCCTTAAAACAATTGGCGGTAAGCCTAAACAAAATAGCCAATGACATCAGGATGATGGCTTCAGGGCCCAGATCGGGGATAGGTGAAATTATTATTCCCGCGAACGAACCCGGGAGTTCCATTATGCCCGGAAAAGTGAACCCAACCCAATGTGAGGCCTTGACAATGGTCTGTGCGCAAGTGATGGGGAACGATGTTGCCATAAGTGTTGGTGGAACCCAAGGCCATTACGAACTAAATGTTTTTAAACCCATGATGGCGGCGAACATATTACAATCTGCCCAATTATTGGGGGATGCATGTATCAGTTTCGATGAGAATTGTGCCATAGGTATAATGCCCAATCACGACGTTATTAAACAGCTTCTAAATAATTCTTTGATGTTGGTTACGGCCCTGAACACTAAGATTGGGTACTACAAGGCCGCGGAAATTGCCAATACGGCCCATAAAAATGGTACCACATTGAAGGAAGAGGCCATCAATTTAGGATATGTTACCGCCGAAGATTACGACGAGTGGGTAAAACCCGAGGATATGGTGGGCAATTTAAGCTAATATTATTGGCAGGTACATTAAAAATAAAAGGCCGATCTCGAAAGATCGGCCTTTTTAGTTAAATGGATAGTGTTATTTATTTCAATTGAAACTTGGAGGTTCCCAATAACTTTAGATTGTTGTCATAAACATTTACCATATAATTCCCTTTTTGGAATTCGCTTGCCGGCTTGTCAATGAAATCACATACATCCAAAGATCGGTTCTCGTAGTAGAAATCGGTTCCTTTGCTGTAGGTTACCGAAGCTCCGGAATCATTTGTTTTGGAGAAACTTTCCCCCAATACATTTCCTTGTGGATCCAACACCTCAATTAAAAACTGTCGATCCCCAGCCTGGGCAATTACGTTGTCTGCAATGGTGAAACAAACTTTTAATTTGTCAGTGGCCTTTGCCCTGGCGGTAGAAACCAATTTTCCACTTGATCTTTCCTTAACGGCATCCACAGAGAACTTGGATAAATTCAGGGCCGATCCTTTTTCCACGGCATCCGCCAATTGCGTATTTTGTACTACCAAGGAATCGTTAAAAACGGTCTGTTTTTCCAATTCCACATAGGTACTGTCCCTTTGCATGGCCAAGAAAGTATTGGATCTTGTAAGGGAATCCACCTTTCTTAACAACTGCTCCCTTTCTTTGGTCAGGATACCTACTTGTTTTCTGTAACGGTAAAGACTGGCTATATCGGCTTTCATTGTCTTAACGGAATCAATATATTTTGCAATATTGTCCCTGGCAGAAACCAACTCCTCGTTGGTAGCGTTGCTTTCCAAGATGGCCTTGTCGTACTCCGACTTTAAACTGGTCAGGTCTTCAACGACCAATTCTTTCTCTTTTGTAAGCAGTGCAGTGTTCTTTTGTTTATCCTGATATAAACTTACTGTGTAGATGATTACCCCAAGTAAAATTACACCTAATAAGCCTGCAATAACTTTCAATCCATTATTACTTTTTGTTTCAGTCATAATTATAATTATTTATTTTACCTTAATTTTATTTGTTTGTAACACTCTATATACGATCTGGTTTGGATTTTAGATTTTTTTAGTTAAAAATAATAAAATTACGGCCTAGGATTACAAAATGTTTACCTTAACTTTAGGGAAATAGTTTAGTACATGACAAAATTCCATTTTGCAAGATTTTCCTCAATTTTTGTCCCCGACCCTAAAGGGAGAAATCAAGGAAAATCAGGCTCCCTTTAGTCCCGATAGCTATCGGGATGGGTAAAACGGATTTTCCGATAACCTCTGTTAAGTCGATTTTTGTCATGTACTTAGGGGAAATAGTTTTTTTATCATGATGTCCCCAAGGATATTTCCTTTTAAATCCTACCGGGAAACACGGTTTGAGAACTTTAATCCGGATGGACTTAAATATTTTAGTATTGGCCTACGGACATACATGTTTTGAAAGTATGGTTTTTTAGCCATTGTAATAGATATAGATCCCCCTTGTAATAGGAGCGATAATAAAACGGAATTATTAATAATTTAAAATACGCTGATTATGCAATATTCAAACTACCTTAAAATAGCGGCATTACTTATAGGCCTAATGACCATGGGCTGCAAGGAGAAAACCAAGTCAGATCCTGAAAGAGTGGAAGCCATTCGCCCCAATACTGAAAATGTAATTTCCAGTATTGAAGTTATTCCCATAGAACACGCCACAGCGGTTTTGGATTGGGATGGTACCATCATCTATGTAGATCCCGTGGGAGGAAAGGAGGCCTTTACAGCCGTTGCTGAACCGGACCTGATTTTGATTACCGACATCCATGGGGATCATTTTAGCCTGGAAACCTTACAGGCTTTGGATACCCAAAAAGCCAAAATTATTGTTCCACAGGCCGTGGCCGACAAAATAACTTCGGAATTTACACCACAGTTGGATATTCTGAACAATGGGGACATCAAAGAGCGCTATGGTATTTCCATTGAGGCGATACCCATGTACAATCTTAGGGAGGAGGCCAAGGATTTTCATACCAAAGGAAGGGGAAATGGTTATGTGCTCAGTAAAAATGATCAAAGAATTTACTTTTCGGGCGATACCGAGGATATTCCTGAAATGCGTGCCTTACAAAATATAGATAAGGCCTTTGTCTGTATGAACCTTCCCTACACCATGACCGTTGAAAGTGCCGCGGATGCCGTGCTGGAATTTAAGCCCAAACAGGTCTATCCCTATCATTATAGAGGGAATCCCGATGTAGGGGATGTGGCCGAATTTAAAACCTTGGTAAACTATAAGAATCCCGCTATTGAAGTGGTGCAATTGGATTGGTATCCCAAGGAAGCATATTAAAGCACTTACGGATGGGATCCAGATTAATTAAATACGCTGTTGCCGTAAAAAAAATATGGCAACAGCGTATTAACAATTAAGACAAGAAAAATTGAATTAACGTATTAACTTCTTATATTTTAATCGCTTGGGAATCAGGTCCCCACCCAAACGTTTCTTCTTGTTTTCTTCGTATTCGGAGAAAGATCCTTCAAAGAAATAGACTTGGGAATCCCCTTCAAACGATAGAATATGGGTACAGATCCTATCCAAGAACCATCTGTCGTGGGAAATGACTACAGCACATCCTGCAAAATTTTCCAGGCCTTCCTCCAGGGCCCTCAAGGTATTAACGTCCAAATCATTGGTAGGCTCATCCAAAAGTAGCACGTTGCCTTCCTCTTTCAGGGTCATTGCCAAATGCAGACGGTTACGCTCCCCACCGGAAAGCATATCCACTTTTTTGTTCTGCTCGCTTCCTGAAAAATTGAATCTGCTTAGATAGGCCCTGGAATTTACCTGTCTGCCCCCCATCATGATCAGCTCCTGTTCGTCACTAAAATTCTGCCATATGGTCTTATTGGGATCAATATTGGAATGGTTCTGGTCCACATAGGCAATTTTTGCGGTTTCCCCTACTACAAACTCCCCTTTGTCCGGTTGTTCCTCCCCCATAATCATACGGAATATAGTGGTTTTACCGGCTCCGTTGGGGCCAATAATACCTACAATACCTGCCTGTGGCAATTTAAAATTTAAGTCCTCATAAAGCAATTTATCCCCATAGGCCTTGCTCACGCCCTTTGCTTCTATTACATTGGTCCCCAATCGAGGTCCGTTGGGGATATAGATCTCCAGTTTTTCATCCAATTGTTTTTGGTCCTGGCTCATCAACTTGTCATAGTTCTGTAAACGGGCCTTTTGCTTGGTCTGTCTTCCCTTTGCCCCCTGTCTTACCCAATCCAGCTCGCGTTCCAGTATTTTCTGTCTTTTGGAAGCCGTTTTGCTCTCCTGGGCCAAGCGTTTGGATTTTTGGTCCAACCAACCGGAGTAGTTTCCTTTCCATGGAATGCCTTCCCCCCTATCCAATTCTAAGATCCATCCGGCCACATTATCAAGAAAATACCTATCGTGGGTAACGGCAATTACGGTTCCCTTGTATTCGGCCAAATGATGCTCCAACCAATGGACGGATTCTGCATCCAAATGGTTTGTTGGCTCATCCAACAATAGAATTTCAGGCTCCTGCAACAACAATCTGCACAATGCCACACGCCTTTTTTCCCCTCCGGAAAGTATCCCTATTTTCTTATCGGAATCCGGGGTGCGCAAGGCGTCCATGGCCACTTCCAATTTATTGTCCAATTCCCAGGCATTGGTGGCATCTATTTTATCCTGAAGTTCTGCCTGCTTGTCCATAAGCTTTTGCATCTTATCCGCATCCTCATAAACCTCGGGAAGTCCGAACATATCATTTATCTTATTGTATTCGTCCAAGATGGCCACCGTATCCGCCACCCCTTCCTTGACTACTTCCAAAACGGTCTTATTTTCGTCCAGTTGTGGTTCCTGCTCCAGATATCCCACCTTATACCCCGGGGAAAAAACTACATCGCCCTGAAAGTTTTTGTCCGCCCCTGCAATGATTTTGAGAAGAGTGGATTTACCCGAACCATTAAGACCCAAAATTCCTATTTTGGCCCCGTAAAAGAAGCTCAAATAAATATTTTTTAATACCGGGGTGTTGGCAGTTTTGTACGTTTTGGTAACCCCGGACATGGAGAAAATGACTTTCTTATCGTCCGACATGATAGTATCTGTTATTTAATTCGATTATTTTAATTTAAAGAAGGTTGTTTTCAATTTCCAGCTATGGATTACTAAGTGTAACTCAACAATGACGCCAAGAATTGTTTTACACCCTTCCCTTTAAGGCGTTAAAAACCCATGCAATTGCGAAGAAACCTATTCCCACTGAGGCGAACCCCCATCCTGCCACATCGTCATATCTAAAGGCACCCAGCGCTATAAGCGCAAGACCTACGATTATCATAATAAAGGTTGCCCATGCAAGCACTGTATTCTTATTCATTCCCATTTTTTAACTGGTTTGGTTTGTAGCGCTTCAAATATCGGAAATTTTACAAGAAATTATCCCCTAGCAAAAAAACTTTATTGCTCAAAAGGAAATACGATTTCATTCTGTTCCCTCACCCTGTCCATTAAACTTATTAGATCCAGACTGTTATTATGGCTCCAAAGACTGCTTTCCAACAGTCCCAGTTCCAGACAGTGGTGAACCTCTTTTATTTCGTAAAAATATCCCCTACCGGTAGTCGGTATACTGAATTCCTCTATTTCTCCATTTCTCTCAAGGATGTATCCCTGAGCCTCGTGCCATCTTGTTGGCAAGTATATACTACCATTTTCTCCCGATATTTCCGCCTTCATTTCGGATCGACTGGTAAATCCGGAATACAATAGGGCCTGGGTCCCGGGGTATTTAAAGATCATTGAAGTCTGTATTTCCGTACCATTGGGATAAAAATTGGAGGTCGACAAAATCCGATCCGGTTTACCGAGAAGAAAATAAGCAAGGAAAATGGGATAAATGCCAATATCCAACAAAGAACCTCCGGCCAGTTCAGGGTTTAACACCCGTCCATTAAAGTCCCTATCCAGGGCATAAAATGCAAAATCAGCATGCAGATAGGCCAATGTACCAATTTCCCCGTTTCCTATCAATTGCTTTACCTTCCTGATGGACGGATTGAAACGGCTCCATAAGGCTTCCATTAGAAAAACCTTATTTTTTTGGGCGGCCGCAATCATTTTTTCGACCTCTTCCCTATTTATGCCCATAGGCTTTTCACAGAGCACATGTTTACCATGATCCATGGCCATTATAGATAGTTCGCAATGCAAAGTGTGGGGCGTAGCGATATATACGACATCCACTTCCCTGCACTCCAAAAGTTCCCTATAGCTCCCAAAAGCATTTGAAATATTATGTGCTGCAGCAAACTCCTTGGCCTTGACCAAGTTTCTAGAGGCCGCTCCGTATATTTGGGCCTCGTCCACCAGAGCTAGGTCCTTGACAAAATTACGGGCAATGTTGCCCAATCCAATAATTCCCCACCTTACTTTTTTGCCCATATAGCCTATTATTTAGTAAAAGTTAATAAATATAACTCCTTATCTTTATTGCGCAAAAGAAAGACATCTCAATATGGATATCAACTTCAACAAGAACGAAGACCACAATAAATTACTACTATCGGCATTACATAACAAACTGGCCAAAGTAAAACTCGGAGGCGGCAAAGACAAGTTGGAAAAACAACATGCGCAAGGCAAATTAAGTGCCAGGGAACGCATTGATTATCTATTGGACAAGAACAGGGAAGTTATTGAAATCGGGGCCTTTGTCGGAGATGGTATGTACGGAAAGCATGGTGGGTGTCCGTCAGGAGGTGTTATTGTAAAAATAGGCTATGTACAGGGCAAACAATGCATTGTTGTGGCCAATGATGCCACTGTAAAAGCGGGAGCATGGTTCCCTATCACAGCAAAAAAGAACCTAAGGGCCCAAGAAATTTCCATTGAAAATCGCTTGCCCATTATTTATTTGGTGGATAGCGCCGGGGTATATCTTCCCATGCAGGACGAAATTTTTCCCGACAAGGAACATTTTGGTAGAATATTTAGGAACAATGCCGTTATGAGCAGCATGGGAATTACCCAAATTTCAGCGGTTATGGGCAGTTGTGTCGCCGGAGGGGCCTATCTCCCCATTATGAGCGATGAGGCCTTGATAGTGGACAAAACGGGGAGTATTTTTTTGGCCGGCAGCTATTTGGTAAAAGCCGCCATTGGGGAGGTTATCGACAATGAAACCTTGGGGGGTGCCACTACCCATTGTGAAATTAGCGGGGTAACGGATTACAAGGCGAAGGACGACAAGGATGCCTTGGATACCATTAGGAACATTATGGGCAAAATAGGTGATTATGATAAGGCGGGATATAATAGGATCCCAGCTGCAAAGCCCAGGGAAAAGGAAGAGGACATCTATGGCATTGTTCCAAAATCGAGGGCCGAACAATACGATATGCTGGAAATTATTAATCGGTTGGTGGATAATTCCGATTTTGAACAATATAAGGAAGGTTACGGTAAAACCATACTTACCGGATATGCCCGAATAGATGGATGGGCCGTAGGTATCGTTGCCAACCAGCGTAAGGTGGTCAAGACCAAGAATGGGGAAATGCAATTTGGAGGGGTCATCTATTCAGATTCCGCAGATAAGGCTACCCGTTTTATAGCCAATTGCAACCAAAAGAAAATACCTTTGGTGTTTTTACAGGACGTTACCGGATTTATGGTGGGCAGTAAAAGTGAACATGGGGGAATTATAAAGGACGGGGCCAAAATGGTGAATGCGGTAAGTAATTCGGTGGTACCGAAATTTACCGTGGTTATAGGCAATAGTTATGGAGCGGGAAATTACGCCATGTGCGGCAAGGCCTACGACCCGAGATTGATCATGGCCTGGCCCAGTGCCGAATTGGCGGTAATGAGCGGTAATTCGGCAGCCAAAGTATTACTTCAAATAGAAACGGCATCACTAAAAAAGAAGGGCGAAAAAATAACCGAGGCCCAGGAAAACGAACTTTTCAATAAAATAAAGCAGGGGTACGACGAGCAAATATCGCCCTATTATGCTGCCTCCCGTTTATGGACGGACGCGGTAATAGATCCTTTGGATACTCGCAAGTGGATATCCATGGGCATTGAGGCGGCCAACCATGCCCCTATTGAAAAATCCTTTAATATGGGGGTGGTGCAGGTTTGATGATTTGGAAATGTAGCAATGTACTAATGTACCAATTTGTTAATGTGTCAATTTGGGGATTTGGAAATGTGGAAGTGTACCAATGTATCAATTGGTTAATGTACTAATCAATGTACA
>CBFGWQ010000065.1:0-17893 GCA_965652575.1 uncultured Arenibacter sp.
CTGCCTTTTGGGCAGTCCCGATAGCTATCGGGACGGGTGAGGCAAAACTAAGCCTTAAATTAGTTTGGGAAAAGATATTGTAGTTTTTTTAACCTACTTGTTTTTCCAATTCCTCCCAATATTCATAGGTCCTTTTTAAGTGGGGGACCACTATTGTGCGTGCCTCCGAGGCCACCAATCCCAATAGTTCCTTGGTCTTTACATCCAGGGCACCGGCGGCGTAGGCATTGGTGTCCAGGTTAAAGATCTTTTTTATGATCTTGTTGTTGCCCGCCAACAGTTTTTCGTCCGTTTTGGAACGATAGTCGTTAAATTCCTTAATTTGATTGGGCATTCCTTTTCTTTTCTTTTTTTGCCTCTCTTTTTAAAACCATCTGGGAAATATAGATACTTACCTGATAAAGGATTAAAATGGGAATGGCCACAATGATCTGACTGGCCACATCGGGTGGGGTAATTACTGCCGATATAATAAGTACGACGACCAGTGCTATTTTTCTGTATTTCCGGAGTATTTCCGGGGTAACCAACCCTACTTTGGTCAGGAAATAAATGATAATGGGCAATTCAAATATGAGACCACAGGCAATTACGGCGGCCCTTACCGTGGAGATATAGGAAACCAGATCTATTTCCCGCACCACGGAATCACTAATGGAGTAGCCCCCCAAGAAGTTGATGGACAAAGGGGCCACCACGTAGTATCCGAACAACACGCCCATAAAGAACAGGGAGGAGGCAATAAAGATAAATCCCTTTGCATTCTGGCGTTCGTTGTCGTATAGGCCGGGAGCAATAAATTTCCATAATTCATAGAGCACATAAGGGAACCCAATGATAAATCCGGCCCAAATGGAGGTCCATATATGTGCGGAGAACTGTTCGGACATTTGCCTGCTCTGTACCGTAAATTCCGGTTCTGTATTGCAAAATGCCTCGCTAAAGCCCAATAACTTGGAAAAGTCGCAAAAAACGTGGTAGGTAGGGAAATCGGGCATCATTGGGCCAAAAATCACCGTATCAAAAATAAACCCCTTCATTAAAAAAGCTACGCCCCCTATTATAACTATGGCCAGGACCGATCTTATTAAATGCCACCTTAGTTCTTCCAAATGGTCCAGGAAGGACATCTCATTTGGGGTCTTCATCGTTTTTGCCATTACAGTATTCCTTCTTTGATTAAATTGTGTAAATGTACTATTCCTTTGTAATTCCCTCCATCAACAACCAATATTTGTGAAATATTATTGGTCTGCATTATTTCCAAAGCCTTTACAGCAAGGACGTTGGGGGCTATTGTCTTAGGGGCCATACTCATGATGTCCTTGGCGGTCAAGCCATAAATATTGTCATATTTGTTGAGCATCCGCCTAATATCGCCATCCGTTATTATTCCAACAATTTTTTGCCCTTCCAATACTGCTGCTGCGCCCAACATTTTTTCGGAGATCTCTATGATCACGGATTTTACGTCGCTGTTGGTGCGTACCTGCGGGATCTGATTGTTACCGGCAATATCGCCTACCCTTAAATATAATTTTTTTCCAAGGGCACCTCCCGGGTGGTATTTTGCAAAGTCCTTACTGCTAAATCCCTTAAGTTCCAAAAGGCAGATGGCCAGGGCATCACCAATGACCAATTGGGCCGTTGTACTTGTAGTGGGTGCAAGGTTGTTGGGGCAGGCCTCTTTTTCCACATAGGTGTTTAATATAAAGTCGGCCTGCATCGCCAAAAACGAATCGGGGTTTCCGGTCATGCCTATCAATTTGTTCCTGCCCCGTTTTATTAAGGGCACCAACATCTTAATTTCTGCGGTATTTCCACTTTTGGAGATGCAGATCACCACATCGTCTTGCTGTACGGTTCCAAGATCGCCGTGTATGGCATCGGCCGCATGCATAAATATGGATGGGGTACCGGTGGAATTTAGGGTGGCAACAATTTTGGAGGCGATAAGGGCACTTTTTCCAACTCCGGAAATAATGACCCTGCCTTTGGAATGTCTGATGCATTCCACCGCATTGGAAAAATCTTCGTTAAGGAGAGTCGCTAAATGGGATATAGCCTCGGCCTCATTGGTTATGGTTTTCTTTGCTATGGCCAATATAGCTTTGGTATCGCTCAAAGTAAATTAAAATTATGTAATGATTTTCCTAAAAGAAAGTCTTATCTTTATTTTACAAAATTACATAAACTTAAGTTTATAGGATATTTTAAATTTGAACAAATTTATTTCGCATAAATACGTATTTAAAAGATAAAAATTCCTTAACTTAAGGAATTTGATATATGGCAATGTAGCCTATTTTTAATATTAATAATGGTGAAGTACGGTATGGGTATAAATGAGATTGATTTACATGCCTCTCTAAAAAAGTATTTTGGATTCTCCCAATTCAAAGGTTTACAGGAAAATGTTGTTAAGAATATTGTACAAGGGAATAATACCTTTGTAATAATGCCTACTGGTGGTGGAAAATCCCTTTGTTACCAATTGCCCGCCCTGATGCAGGAGGGTACTGCAATTGTGGTATCGCCATTGATCGCCTTGATGAAGAACCAAGTGGATGCCATTAGGGACGTTTCCAGTGAGATAGGAGTGGCCCATGTTTTAAACTCTTCGTTGACAAAGACGGAGATCAAACAAGTAAAAAACGATGTAAGCAGTGGTGTAACCAAGCTTTTGTATGTAGCTCCGGAATCCTTGACCAAGGAGGAATATGTAGATTTTTTACAGGGGGAGAAAATATCTTTTGTGGCAGTGGACGAGGCCCATTGTATTTCGGAATGGGGACATGATTTTAGACCGGAATACCGCAATCTTAAATCTATAGTCGGAAGGTTGGGGGATAAGATTCCTCTAATTGCCCTTACTGCTACCGCGACCCCCAAAGTACAGGAGGATATTATCAAAAACTTGGGGATAATGGATGCCAAGGTGTTCAAGGCCAGTTTCAACAGACCTAATCTCTATTACGAAGTAAGGCCCAAAACCCAAAAAGTGGATAGCGATATCATTCGTTTTATTAAACAAAATTCGGGCAAGTCGGGCATTATTTATTGTCTGAGTAGGAAACGTGTGGAAGAGTTGGCCCAAGTACTACAGGTAAACGGGGTCAGTGCGGTACCCTATCATGCCGGATTGGATGGTAAAACCAGATCCAAGCACCAGGATATGTTCCTCATGGAGGATGTGGATGTGGTGGTTGCCACCATTGCATTCGGAATGGGAATCGATAAACCGGACGTACGCTTTGTAATCCATCACGATATTCCAAAGAGTATAGAAAGTTACTATCAGGAGACCGGTAGGGCCGGAAGGGATGGGGGAGAGGGCCATTGCCTTGCCTTTTATTCCTATAAGGATGTGGAAAAACTGGAAAAATTTATGTCGGGCAAGCCCGTGGCGGAACAAGAGATAGGAAATGCCCTATTACAGGAAATAGTGGGGTATGCCGAAACTTCCATGTCCCGAAGGAAATTTATACTGCATTATTTTGGAGAGGAATTTGATGAGCTAAACGGTGAGGGTGCCGATATGGACGACAATACCCGAAATCCAAAGGAGAAGCAGGAGGCCAAGGACGATGTGGTCAAGCTTATCAATGTAATAACGGGTACCAGTGAAAAATTTAAGTCCAAGGAGATTGTCAGGACCTTGGTCGGTAAGGTAAATGCCCTTATATCCTCGCACAAGACCGATGAAAAGGATTTTTTTGGTATCGGTAAGGATAAGGATAAAGGCTATTGGATGGCCTTGATCCGGCAGACCTTGGTTGCCGGTCTGCTTAGAAAGGAAATTGAGCAATACGGAATTTTACATGTAACCCCGATGGGGAAGGAATTTGTAAAGAATCCAACTTCATTTATGATGACGATGGATCATGTTTACAATAAGGAGACCGATGATGCCATTGTAAGCGCAGCCAAATCTACCGGAGGGGTGGCCGATGATAATCTGTTAAGGATTTTAAAGGATTTAAGAAAAAAAGAGGCCCATAAATTGGGGGTTCCGCCGTTTGTAGTTTTTCAGGATCCCTCCTTGGAGGACATGGCCCTGAAATATCCAATATCCTTGGATGAATTGGTCAATATCTATGGCGTTGGGGAAGGTAAGGCAAAAAAATATGGCAAGCCCTTTGTAGATCAGATTGCTGCCTATGTTGAGGATAACAACATTTTAAGGCCCGATGATCTGATCGTAAAGAGTACGGGCGCCAATTCTTCCCTTAAGCTTTATATCATTCAAAACGTAGATAGAAAATTGCCATTGGATGATATTGCTTCCGCCAAGGGATTGGAACTTAACGAATTGATCAAGGAGATGGAACAAATTGTCTTTAGCGGCACCAAATTGAATATCGCTTATTGGATCGATGAGATTTTGGATGAGGATCAGCAGGAGGAAATACATGATTATTTCTTGGAAGCCAATACGGACGATCTTGAGGTGGCCTTAAAGGAATTTGATGGGGAATATGAGGATGAAGAGCTTAGATTATATAGACTGAAATTTATTAGCGAGGTGGCCAATTGAACCAATTCGGTTTGTTTTTTACAATAGGCAATAGGCAGTGGGCGATGAAATCCATTTTTTACCTATTGCAGACCGCCACTGTATACTATGGCCGCCCATAGTATACGGAAACCAATCCGGATAATTATGGGGAGCAGGGTTTAAAAATGGGGGGATTTATTTATTGGACCGCCCTTTCCAATAGTTGCAGTGTCATTTTGTGGGTATCCAATGTAGCGTTGATTCCTATGGGCAATGTAAAATTGTTTTCAATGTGGCCAAATGTCATGCCGTAAACAGCCGGTATTCCCAGTGGTTTGATTCTGTCCGTTATCACTTCCTTAAGTGTAAACGATTTGGGACCGGGAACACTGTCGCACCCTTTAAAGACGCCCATAGCAATACCTGCCGCCTTGCCAAAGGTCTTGCCCTGTATTAATTGGGTCAGCATCCGGTCTATACGATAGGGGGCTTCTTCAACATCTTCAAGAAAGACTATGGCATCTGTAAAATCTATTTCATGGGGGGTTCCTATCAGGGCATTTACCAAAGTTAGGCTGCCCCCTACCAATTTTCCCGAGACAATACCCGGGTCAATACAATATCGACCATATTCGGGCTTGCCGTATTCCTCTTGGTCCGTTATTTCCATATTGGTAATGAGTGGTGGCAATTTTTGGGATTTCAGGACCACATTTAGTAAATGTCCAATACTATAAGGGTCGTTGATGGTGCTCCCTACGGGCCCGTGAAAAGTGATAAGGCCGGTTTCCTGATGTATGCCATTCAAGAGGGCCGTAATATCGCTAAAACCAATCAATACTTTAGGTTTTTTTCCAATTAGTCCATAATCTATCAAGTGCATGATCCGGGTACACCCGTACCCGCCCCGTGCGCACAGGATGCCATCCACTTTTTTATTGGCGAACATTTCGTTCAGATCGGCTGCCCTTTCCCGATCCGTATTGCTAAAGTATCCATGGTTCCCATGTATGCGATCCGTATGGTAAGGTATAAACCCCATTTTTTCCAAAGTTTCCTTGGCTTCTACCAAAACCTCGGGCTTTATGGCGTAACCCGGAGCAATAAGGCCAATGGTATCCCCTTTTTTTAATGCTATGGGCTTAAGGTTTTTGGGGAACGGTTTTTTTTCTTGTGCATTGGCAAATATGCTGGCCGGTACCAGGCTGGCCATACCCGCTCCGATGGCTGTTTTAAAGAACTGTCTCCTTTTTTTCATCAGTTTTATTTGGTAGACCTAAATATAAAAAAAAAGTCCGCCATATAGGGGGCGGACTTCCTTGTTCAAATATAAATTTGTCACATTCCCAAAGAGGAGGAGGAGTCCTCTTTGGATTTGGACCTTCTTAATTGTCTTTGTATTTTCCTTATGGCAGATTCTATGGATTTTTCAGGTTCTATAATATTGTACTCTCCCCAAAAATCTGGATCTGAAAATCCAATGGCCTCGTCCTCCAATATCATGGAAGATTTAATGCGGTCCTTGAATTTGGGAGATTCGCCCGTGATGTTCTTCTCCCAGTCCGTAATGGCCATTTCACAGGTCATGCTATATACCGAATTGAATAGGCGATCGTCCCAATTTATTTTGAATTCCAATAGTACATTGCTGTATCCGTAGTACCATTTTCCGTTCTTTTCCCTGTAATCCACACGGTAGGCAATATCGGTCGGCCATACATTGGCATGGGCAGGTTTTTTACGGACAAACATTTTGGAGGCCTTTTCCCTATCGGTAATATTGAGGGAGTAAATGGCACTGGTCAGTATTTTTTTATCGGCATCTATATACAACTTGCCTTGGTACAATGGGTCCAAAATGGATTCCTTTTGTTTAAAATTGATGACAAAGATAAGTCTGTCATCGACTTTGGTAGAATTTTCAAAGCTAAAGTTGTAATCATCGAACGTTTCTTCCGTAAAGATATATTGTGGGTATTTGATCATGTCCACAAAGAGCGTATTAAAAGGCCCTCCTTGCAGTTTAATGGCCAAGGTGTCCAATTTATCATAATCGGTACTCTTTCTTGCCTTGTAAAGCTGTAATGCGTCCCTGCGATCGGTATTGTAGGGGGATTTGTAAATATTGACTACGGCCTCTGATAAAGAAACATTTTTTCTTCTTTTTTTAATGGTCTCCCTATAAAAGGCTGTCATTAAGGTAGGGTCGTCAAAATAATTTTCACCTTTCCTGAGCAGGGTTTCCCTGACCAGGGATTTTGCGTCTTTTGGAACCGCAAGTTTTACCTCGGATAATTCCATAAAGCTTACTACCAGGGCAATTTCATTTTTATTTTCCTTCAACTGGCTTAAGGGAATAGTTTTGGTCTCGTATCCCAAAAATGAAACACTGACCTGTCCCTCTTCAATATCTTTGGGAACTTTTAAAGAAAAATGACCCTCGGTATTACTGACGGTACTAATGTTCGTGTTTTCAATGGAGAGCGTGGCGAAGACCAGCGGATTATTGGTTTCACTATCAATAATTTTACCTTGGTATTGGTTGAACGGGTTTTCTTGCTCCTGGATTTCCTGATACAGGAAGGCCGCCGAAACGGAGGTCGGTACCCCTAAGAACAATAAAAAAGATATTGCAGCTAGAAGGGGATTTTTTCCAAAAGGATTTTTTTTGAGCTTCATCTGTCTAATATTTTATGGTATCAATCGTACAGAGGCATGGGCTATGAATTTGAATGGTAGTTGGTGCAGGCCGGAAAAAGTAATTTGGTCCAAGCACTCAAAGTTTATATCAATGCACGATCGACTCTCTAAGTTAGTGATTTTTAATGAAATACCCTACTAAAAATTTGTTTAAATTTTGGGATGGCCAAGATGGTCCGGCCCTTGCCGTGCGGGGCTGATTTTCAGCCGATAAATGACGGTCCAATATATTTAAAATTGGCAATATATACTGTTGTGTTTCATACTAAATCCAGCCGTACAAACAGCACACCTGCCCTGACCGGAAGGCGGGTTTGGTTTTTGCCGACACATAAAATCCAACCGCTGAAAAAACCAAAAGAGCTGTTTCCTGTCAACGCTCAAAAAAATGTATCTTAGGCGACAAGAAAATTTGTGAAGAAATTTATACAAATCATTATAGATGAAATAATTGACCAATATATGTTTGCGGACGAAACCAAAATTTCAATTCTAAATGTAAGTTCGGAAGAATATAAGCGGAAAATTATTGAACTGAAAAATTAAGTTGATAAAAACGCTTTTCAGGAAGAGGTATTCATTCGTGGTGGATTGTTCAAAAGGGAAATCCCAAAAATTTATAACAATACGTGTACAATTACAGGTTTGGGAATTTGCAATTACAAATGTTTCAATGGTAGATGCCTGTCATATCGTTCCTTTTTCGGAAGGATATGATGATACATTGACGAATGGTATTGCCCTTTGCCCCAATCAAATAGAGTTTTATCCAACTATGGAAAATATTGCCCAACATAGAAAGCGGTTTAATTTTTAAATTTATTCCTATGCAAGTTATTTATACAAAATCTTTTAAGTTTTATTACGCCAATAAACCGTAAATGCAATGAATATAAACGAAATAATATGCCCAAATTGCCAAAAAGCATTTAAAGTTGATGAAGCAGGCTATGCCGACATCTTAAAACAGGTTCGGGACCACCAATTTGAGGAAGAACTCAAAAACAGGCTTTCCCTTGCAGAGAAAGAAAAAGAAAGTGCCGTTAAACTTGCCGAAGCCAACATCAAAAACTCCTTGCAAGAACAATTAGCGGAAAAAGACAGACTTTTAACGGAATTAAAAGCTAAAAGTGCTACCGACTTGGCTGAAAAATTGGCAAAAAAAGAATCGGAGATAACAGTGTTGAAATCCAAAATCCAGAATGCGGACACGGAGAAAAAATTGGAAGTTTCCGAAGCCATAAAAAAAATAGAAAAGGAGCGTGATACCCTTGCCAATGATTTGAAAATTAAGGAAACGGAAAAAGAGCTTCTTGAAAAATCCCTAAAAGAGCAATTCACAAATAAACTCATTGCCAAAGACGAAGCCATAAAATTGAAAGATGATGAAATTGCACGTTTGAAAGATTTCAAACAAAAGCTTTCGACTAAAATGGTTGGCGAAACCTTGGAACAGCATTGCGAAATAGAATTCAATAAACTGCGACCGACAGCTTTTCAAAATGCTTATTTTGAAAAGGATAACGATTCGAGCGGTGGCACCAAAGGCGATTTTATTTATAGGGAAACCGATGGTACGGGAAATGAAATCATTTCCATAATGTTTGAAATGAAGAACGAAAATGACGAAACCGCAACAAAAAAAAGAAATGAAGATTTCTTTGCAAAACTTGATAAAGACCGCAAGGATAAAAACTGTGAATATGCCGTTTTAGTCTCATTGTTGGAATCGGAAAACGAATATTACAACAATGGCATTGTTGATGTTTCCCATAAATTTGAGAAAATGTATGTGATTCGCCCACAATTTTTTATCCCTATAATCACGCTTCTTCGCAATGCAGCAATGAATTCCTTGAAATACAAACAGGAATTAAGCTTAATGAGAAACCAAAATATAGATATTACCAATTTTGAGGAAAAAATAGATGCCTTTAGAAAAGGATTTGCCTACAATTATGATTTGGCAAGCCGAAAATTTAAGACTGCCATTGACGAAATAGACAAGACCATTAATCATTTGAACAAAACAAAAGAAGCCTTATTGTCATCGGAAAACAATTTGCGCCTGGCAAATAACAAAGCGGACGATTTGACTATCAAAAAGCTAACCTACGGTAATCCGACTATGAAAGCAAAATTTGATGGGTTGAGAGATAACCCTGAATAAAATATTGAACAGTTCATATGTCAAACAAACCTCTAAATACAAAGTTTTTCTCTCAAATTGTTGATTTACTGCAATCAGCAAGAAATACCGTAGTACGTACCATTAACCAAACAATGGTACATACCTATTTTGAAATAGGAAGAATGATTGTGGAGGAAGAGCAAAACGGAAAAGATAGAGCTGAATACGGGAAAAAACTTTTGCAAGAACTTTCCAAAACGCTAACTCGTGAATTTGGGAAAGGGTTTTCCGAAACTAATTTAAAGCAGATGAGGCAATTTTACCTTGCCTATTCAATAAGTCAGACAGTGTCTGACGAATCTGAAAAACAAAATCAGCAGACAGGGTCTAACGAATTCAAATTGAGTTGGTCCCATTATTTAAAACTAATGCGTATTGATAGCGAAAATGAACGAAAGTTCTATGAAATAGAAGCTATAAAGAATAATTGGAGCATACGAGAATTAGAACGGCAATATGACTCTGCATTGTACACAAGACTTGTTTTAAGTCGGGATAAAGACAAGGTAAAAGAACTTTCAGAAAAAGGGCTTGTGCTTGAAAAACCAAAAGATGCGATAAAAGACCCTTATGTTTTGGAATTTTTAGGACTTCCGGAACGTAAAGAATACTCGGAAAACCAATTAGAGCAAGAGATTATCGACAAGCTTGAACACTTTTTACTCGAACTTGGTAATGGTTTTACGTTTGTCTCAAGACAAAAACGAATTTCTTTGGACGATACACATTTTAGAATCGACTTGGTTTTCTATAATCGGATTTTAAAGTGCTTTGTGCTTATTGATCTAAAAATTGGAGAACTAAAACACCAAGACCTTGGCCAAATGCAAATGTATGTGAACTATTACGATCGAGAAATAAAATTGGGGGACGAGAACAACACCGTCGGAATCGTGCTTTGCCAAAACAAGAGAGAATCGGTCGTGGAATACACTTTGCCCCAAAATAATGAGCAGATTTTTGCAAGTAAATACCAAACTGTCTTACCGACTAAGGAAGAATTGAAACTATTGATAAACGAAAAGAAAAGCCAACGCTAAAACCAAAGTCATTGCATTTAATCAATCTTTGGCCTAACCGAAGAGTAAGTGCATTAAATCCGCCACTGACACATATACGCGGCACGTTATCAGCCTGGCAAGTGTTGATGCTTTTCCATAAACAATCTTTGATGTGCTTTTTATATAACGATTCTTTCTACTACGTGCCGTATTCGTGTACAGATATCCTCAAAGGTATAAAAAGTAGGGTATAGGGTCCGGTTTACTTTTTTTTGCGAACCTCAAAAATATCCGTTCTTCTATCTTTTAGGTTTCTAACGCTGCCAAATTGGTTTAGCTCCCTCAATAGGTCTATATCCAGGTCAACGATCAGGATCATTTCGGTATTCGGGGTAGCTTCGGCCTTTATTCCATTGGCAGGAAAAGCAAAGTCACAGGGAGTAAATACCATGGATTGGGCATATTGGATATCCATATTATGTACCTTGGGCAAGTTGCCCACGCTTCCTGCAATGGCTACATAGCATTCATTTTCTATGGCTCTGGCCTGGGCACAATATCTTACTCTGGAAAAACCATTTTGGGTATCCGTGAGGAAGGGGACAAACAAAATATCCATTCCTTCATCTGCCAACAATCTGCTCAGTTCGGGAAATTCGGAGTCGTAGCAGATCAGGACGCCTATCTTTCCGCAATCAGTGTCAAATACTTTTAATTCGTTACCTCCCTGCATACCCCATACCCTTGCCTCATCGGGGGTTACATGGAGCTTTTCATATCGTTCCTTGGTACCGTCACGCTTGCAGATGTATCCAACATTGTAGAGCGTTTCCTCCTTTATTTCCGGCATGCTCCCCGTTATTATATTGATGTTATAGGATATGGCCAGTTCAGAAAATCGCTGAACTATGGTGGCAGTGTGTTTTGCCAGTTCCCGGATGGCGGCAGATTCCGATAAATGATTGTTCTCCGCCATAAGCGGGGCGTTAAAGAATTCCGGGAACAGGGCAAAGTCTGAACGGTAACCGGAAACGGCATCTACAAAATACTCCGCTTGCTGAAGTACATCGTCCAGATTTTTATAGGGTCTCATTTGCCATTGAATGAGTCCCACTCGCACCACCTTTTTTACAACGCTGGCCTTTTTGTTCTTTTTTTCATAGTAGATGTTGTCCCATTCCAAAAGCACGGCATAATCGTTGGAGTCGGAATCACCTTCCAAATAGTTCTTTAGAATTTTACTGGGGTGGAAATCATTGGATATCTGGAAATTAAGTACCGGATCGTTTATTTCCTTGCGCTTTACTTTATCTATATAGGCCTTAGGGGATAAGCTATCCATGTATTTGTGATAATTGGGGATTCTTCCGCCAAAGACGACCCCTTTCAAATTTAGGCGTTCACAAAGATCTTTTCTGTAGTCGTACAACCTTCTGCCCAAACGCATTCCCCTATATTCGGGTTTTATAAAGACATCGATACCGTAAAGTACGTCACCGTCCCGGGAATGGGTATTAAAGGTATAATTGCCCGTAATCTGTTGGTAGGTGTGCTTGTTTTCAAATAGCGCATAATCCAAAATGATGGACAATGCACAGCCGGCGATCTGGTTATTTACCTTTATAACCACCTGTCCCTCCGGAAATCTGTTTATTAAATTTTCTATTTGATGCTTTTCCCAGTAGGATTCCGGCATAGTGGTGTAGGATTCTATCATGGCAGATTTAAGCTCCTGATAGTCATCCAGGCTTAGGTACAACAACTCAATATTTTCTATTTCATCCATCTTCATAGCCTTATTGTTAAAATTAAATTTGGAGGTAGTTATAGTGTTTTGGCTAGTGGTGGGTCTTTGTGGAACCGGAAATCATTTCATTGATTTCGTTCAATTCCTTTTCGGATAGATATCGCCATTTGCCTACCGGAACATCCAATTGAATATTCATTATCCTGATGCGTTTTAGGGCGGTTACATTATAGCCCAGATACTCGCACATTCGCCTTATCTGACGGTTGAGTCCCTGCGTTAGAACAATCCGGAACTGAAATTTGTCCAATTCCTCGATTTCACATTTACGTGTTACCCTATCCAGAATAGGGACCCCATTGGCCATTTTTTCCAGGAATGTCTTGGTAATGGGCCTATCTACGGTTACCAGATATTCTTTTTGGTGCTTATTCCTGGCCCTTAATATCTTATTTACGATATCCCCGTCATTGGTCAATAGGATCAGCCCCTCACTGGGTTTGTCCAATCTACCGATAGGGAAAATTCTACTGGGGTAGTTTATGAAGTCGATAATATTGTCTTTTTCCACCTTTGTATCGGTAGTACAGACAATGCCAATGGGTTTGTTAAAGGCAATATATACGGGTTTTTCCTGTGGTTCGGAAATAAGTGATCCAT
The DNA here is from genome assembly GCA_965652575.1 of uncultured Arenibacter sp. GTDB lineage: Bacteria > Bacteroidota > Bacteroidia > Flavobacteriales > Flavobacteriaceae > Arenibacter. The sequence goes on from CBFGWQ010000065.1 coordinate 12,798, forward strand.
CTACCCGTACTTCGTCGTCCAGAGTAATTTTCGTACCCATTTCAGGAACTTTTCCATTAATGGTCACCCGTCCCTGCTCTATAAGTTTGTCCGCTGCCCTACGCGAACAATAACCCATTTCACTTAAAAATTTGTTTATCCGGGTGGCTTCCTTCTCTTTCATATACGCTCCTTAGGCCCGATCATCAGATCGGATTTAGGGGCGAAATATACTTAAATTAACGTTTATTATGGTTAACATTGGTCCAAGATATTTCACCCCTATTTTTGTTCAAATATACTTTGGCAGGGATTTATTTTTTGAGGGGATCCGCATTTTCCATGTATATTTCCTTTTCAAGTTCCTGGTCCAACTTCTTAAAGAACAGCATTTCGGCATAGAACTGCCAGTCGAAGTTAATGGATTGGTTTGCCAAATGCACATGATGGTCCTGATCCAGGATGTAATTGTCCGGTTTGTTCAAAATTCGGGTTTTTCCATAGACCGTTTCCAATTCTTTTCTAAGGTTTCCGAATTCCGACTGCAATTCCTTTAACTTTGTAGCGGTGGCCATGATATTTTCCCTACTTTCTGCCATATCGTAGTCGCGTAGGGCCAGTAATATTTTTGGACTATAGCCGGCCAGTTTGTTTACCTGTTCATAAACCTGTAGGTTATGATCGTTGCGCAGGGCCTGTGCACGGGCATTCTCTATTTTTTTTGCAATACTGTCCGTTTGGGCCAAAGTAAGGGTGGCAGTTTTTAAACGTTCTTCGTTGGCCGTGCTCCATGCTCCTATATTTTCTTTGTCGGGAAAATCAATAACGGCTTCTTCAATGGGATCTTTCATTTTTGAAAGGTAATTGCGTTGGTTTTTTTTGAGCAGTGCATTCTTCCAAAAGGCCACCGGCGATTCCAGTTCGGTAATAAAGGCCTTGCTGTCATCGGCCATGGTATGCCCATATTCCCTTTGCCGGAAGGCGCTCTTTATTTCTTCCTTACTGCGTTTGTCACCGATCCAGGAATATTCGGCAAATGCCAAGATACCTCTCATATACAATTCAAAATGTGGGGAATCATCATCCCATAGGGTTAATAATAATCCATTTAAGCCACTTTCTATGGAGCTGACCGCAAAAGATCGGATGTTTTCCATATTGCTTTCTTCCTGTGGCATTAAGACCCATCTGGTCTGGCCCGCCGTGGCCCCCATAACCTCCATGCCATGGTCTGTAAACCACTGCATGGCCTTGATGTTGCCCAATGCCTGTGGCGAACTATAGTTCCATCTCATATAGATGCAATTCTTCGGGAAGATGTCCAGAAACTCCAGTAATTTGTGTTCGTTTTCCTTCCATACCCGATCTACTTCTTCCTGTGTCATATCTTTTTTGAACATGGGATCATACACATCGGCCTGTTTAAGGGGCATATCGTCCCAAAAAATAGGGGTTTTTCCATGTTCTTCCGCAAATTTGGCCACTTTGTCCAACCACATCAGCTGTAATTTTAAGGGCGACTCCTTGCTGCCACGCCCCGTTGTGTGTACTTCGTCGCCACCAACGTGCAGGTACTTTCCGTACGGAAAGGCCTCCATAGCGTCCAAATAAAGGTCAAATTGTACTTCGTAGGTTTTGGGATCCAGAGGGTTAAAGGCCCAATCGCTTTCCGGGTTATCCCTAAGTTTCGTGTATTCCGGATGCTTTAGAATAAAGGAAGCATGGCCCAGGCCCTGTACCAACGGACTTATTTCTATATGTCGCTCTTTGGCGTAATCGCTGATCTTTTTCCATTCCTCAATGGTCAGGGCATCTGCAGAGGCCACTGTAGGCTGACGTTTAAATTTTAATTTGTCCTCAACTTCCAAAATAATGCCGTTTACCTTATAGCCGGCCAACTTATCCAATAATTTATAATAGTATTCCGTTTTTTCCAAATGGTGTTTTACATCCAAGTGTACGGAGCGGTAGGCCAATAAGGGGTAATCCTTTAGTTGGCATAATGGCAGGTTTACCTTTTGGTCCTTGGCGTCCAACATCAATTGCTCCAAGGTTTTGAAGGCATAGAACAATCCGGCCTCATCCTTACCTTTTATAAGGATCCGTTCGTCTGTAATGGTCAGGGTATAACCTTCCGCCGGGACTTCCAATTGGTCATCTATTTCATAGACTAGGTCGGGATCTCCTTTATTTACACCAAGCATGAGTATATCTTTGTTAATTATAGGCATTGCTTCACCGTTTTTGGCCCCTGCATTCAAGGTTTGGTCATAAGCAATTGAACTAACCCCCGTAACTTCAATTTCTTGTGGCTGGGGCAGTAGTTTAAAGTCACCCATCTTATTTTCCTTTACGGAACAGGAGAATTGCAAAATGGAGATTGTCAATAGGTAAATGCCTGTAATTTTTTTCATCTGTTTATATTTATTGCCTGCCTGTTCGGCAGACAGGTTTTTTTATCGGTCAGACCTGCCTTTGCCGGCAGGCAGGTGTAATATCCAAATAATCATTTTCGTCCCGATAATTATCGGGAGGTTTGAAAATTTTGTTAATGGATATTTCATAAAATTTATTATTGGTAATTAATTATCGGTTTAAATTATTTGCAAAAATATTGAATTATATTCAAAAAAATAATTTTATGGTAAATTGGTCTAAAGCCTATAATATGAGGTTTGTCCGGAACCCAAAGGTAATATTCTTTATATTATCTAGTTAAAGGTTAAAACCCTGTTCCCTATGGTAATCGGGATTAGTTTTGGGTATCCACAGTTGGCAGTGGCAGTTTATACAGAAGGCAAAAAATGGATTTCACGGCCTAGTGCCAACTGCCAGCTTATAATCCAGTTATTGTCAAAGAATTTTGTTCCGTTTAGTTCGTCTACTTCTTTTTTTTTCAAAAATATTTTTCATGTTCTAGAGTTATATGATGTTCGTTTTTTTGTTTTTGCTTAATGGTTTTCTTTGTTTAACAGGTATTTGGAGTATAATCCCCATAGTTTTAATTGGTTCAACTTGAGTTATTTTACCATAAACAGGGCATTGACAAAGAAGAGTTTGCCATTTTCCCAAAAGCCCCGGAACAAGGGGTTGTCTACCATATAAACAACCTGTCCCTTGCCCACTTTTTCTACACCGAAAACTAAAGTATTGGCAATTTTTTTCTTTGCCTCGCTTCCCGCAAAACCCGCAATTTGTGAATTGGCGTTATCCAAATGGACTACTGTCCCAGATTCTAAATTTTCAAAGGCATCATCACTTAATTTAAGGGTGAAATAGTGGTCGTCGTAGCCATAGGCCAAGGGGTGCGTTTTGTCTACTTTGGCTCTAAAAATAGCTCCTGTAATGGCATTTTTAATGTCTTCCCGTTCCGCTTCTTCATAGGGGAGTATATTTTCGGTACTGTCTTTTTTGATTTCCTTTTCCTTGATGGCAAACCCATGTTCCCCATTTATGCCTTTTATGGCCCCTTCCATGGCGATCAATTTTCCCCCATTGGTGACAAAGGCCTTCAATTCCTGCAGTCTATTTTCAGTGAAGAACTTACCGTACCAACCGTTGGGTAGAATGAGGACATCGTATTCGGATAAATCCACTTCGTCATAATATTCGGTATCCAAAATAGTTAGTGGATAGTGAAGTTGTTGTTCAAAAAAGTGCCAAATTTCCCCAAATTCGAGCGTGCTGGTGGGTTCGCCGGAAAGCAGAGCTATTTTGGTATCCGTAATCATAGGTACATAACCGGAACCAAAATCATTTCCATTTTCCACAAATCCGGTATTGGTTGCGGTCAATAGGATCTTATTGTTATGTGCAATCCGGCCTAAGGCCTCTACAAAGTCCTTCTTGTTTTTGTTATCCCCTTTGGTAATGATAAGGCTGCCCCTGTCAAATTTTTTACCTTCCGCCCGAAAGGGATTTTTAGCAAATCGCACCCTGATATTTTCTTGGACCAATGCGGTCATAAAACGGGCATCCTTCATGCTGGTCCAATCGCTTATATAGGCATAAGTGTCCTGGTCGATGTTGGCCCTTTTGGGCGGAAGCATCTCCCAATCTCCGGAAGGTTCCGATTCCACTAAGGTTTGGGAAGCTATAGTCTCCAATCCGTATGCGTAGGGCAGGGACCAGGCCGTTATGTCATAGGTCAGTGAATCGCTTAGCTTTGTATTGGGTTCCAGAAGTACCTGGGCCAAGGTGCCCTTGGTCTGGTTGGTGGAGACTACTAAACTGGAGGGGGTCGTTTTTAAGGCCCCCAACTTACCTAAACGATATAGATGTCCCTTGGCGGTACCTTCCCTGGCCCAGCCGTATTTGATCTCATGGGATTTGAGAAGTGCCGTAAGGGCATCAATTTTATCCGGATCCCCGTTCATTACATAACTTTTGTATTTAAAGTTTTTTTCCAGATAGAATTTCTTGAATTCCCGGTTTAATTTTTCTGTGTTTTTGGAAGCTACTTCTATTGTAGACAATCCGGTTGTAAGATGATGGGCAATACGGTCGTGCAGGGTAAGGGTATCCCCTATAAAGGTACTTATTCCCAGTCCGGCACGTCCACTGCCACCCTGCTCGTAGGTCATTCCTATGCTCCCGTTATAGGTGGGATAGGTATCGCCATAGCTGGGGTATAAGAGATCAAAGACTTCTTTGGTAAAATAGAACCAGCCATTGGCATCAAAGTACTTGGCGTGGTTCTTTCCCATCGTAACCTGAAAATCGCGTTGAAAATCGGTTACCACTTCATGAAAAGGTTCTGCCGCCGGGGCAAAATAATAAGGATTGTTTACTCCCTGTTCATGGAAATCCACATGGATATGGGGCAACCATTGGTTGAAAATTTTTATGCGCTGCCTGCTTTCGATCTGTGTGAGCCATGCCCAATCCCGATTTAGATCGAACATATAGTGGTTGGAACGCCCGCTAAGCCAGCCCTCATGGTGCTCCTTGCTATTGGGGTCTATATTGTTGGGGGTGTTTTTGAATTGGTTGTACCAGTTGACATACCTATCGCGGCCATCGGGATTGATGCAGGGATCCATGATTACCAATGTATTTTCCAAATAACCGGACTTGCTGGTCAAAAGTTCATAAATGGTCTGCATGGAGGCTTCGGT
>CBFGWQ010000066.1:0-17543 GCA_965652575.1 uncultured Arenibacter sp.
TTAATTCCGCAACGGTTTCCCCGTCTTCAGCATATGCTGTATACGTTCCAAGGTTTTTCTTTCCGAACATAGGGACAGGAAGGCTTCCCTTTCCAGATCCAGCAGATATTGCTCCGTTACCAAAGTTGGCTCCGACAAGTCGCCCCCGGCCATTACATAAGCCAATTTGTTGGCGATCTTATGATCGTGTTCGCTAATATAATTGCTGTCTTCCATGGCATCGGTCCCTACCAAGAACATTCCGAGGGCCTGTTTACCAAGAACCTTAACGTCTTTACGCTTGGGCGGTTGGGTGTAGCCCTGTTCTGCCATAAGTTTGGCGTAGGCTTTTGCCGTAGCAATTTGGCGGTCCTTGTTTACGACCACTATATCCTTTCCTTTTTCAAGGATTCCCATATCATAGGCCTCGTAAGCGGATGTGGAGACTTTGGCCATTCCGATGGTGAGGAAATATTCCTGAAGTACGTTCAGCTCCACATCATTTTTCCTAAAGGTATCCGATGCCCTTAAGGCCATTTCTTTGGATCCACCACCTCCGGGTATCACACCGACCCCAAATTCTACCAGTCCTATATAGGTTTCAGCTGTAGCAACAACCTTATCGGCATGTAAGGATAACTCGCAACCCCCGCCCAAGGTCATCCCGTGAGGAGCGGAAACGGTTGGTATGGACGAGTAGCGCATGCGCATCATGGTATCCTGAAACATCTTAATGGCCATATTAAGCTCCTCGTATTCTTGTTCTACGGCCATCATAAATATCATTCCGATATTGGCACCGACCGAAAAGTTGGGTGCCTGGTTGCCTATGACCAGACCTTGAAAGTCTTTTTCGGCCAAATCAACGGCCTTGTTGAGACCGGCCAGAACATCCCCTCCAATGGTGTTCATTTTGGATTGGAATTCCACATTCAGTATACCATCCCCCAAATCCTCTATAACGGCCCCGGAGTTTTTCCAGACCTCCTTGGACTTTCTAATATTGTCCAAAATGATAAAGGAATCCTGGCCCGGTATTTTCTCCATCGCCTTTTTGGGGATATCGTAATAATAGGTTGCCCCGTCTTTAATACTGTAGAACGATTTATTTCCTATGGATACCATTTCGGTAACCCAGGCCGCCGGTTGAAAGCCTTCGGCCTTCATCATTTCAATACCCTTTTCAACACCTATGGCATCCCAAATTTGAAAGGGGCCATGTCCCCAGGCAAAACCTGCTTTCATGGCATCATCTATTTTATATAACTCATCCGTTATTTCCGGGATCCTATTGGAAGCATATTCGAACAATGAAGAAAAAGTTTTTCTATAGAAGGCTCCGGCCTTGTCCTTTCCGGCCACCAACACTTTAAATCTGTCAATGACATTCTCTATGGTTTTGGTGAGTTCAAGAGTAGAAAAACTAACCTTGTTACTGGGGCCATACTCCATGGTATTTAGGTTCAGGGCCAATATTTCCTTGCCTTCCTTCTTGTAGAAACCTTGGCCTGTTTTGCTTCCAAACCATTTATTTTCCATCATTTTTCCGATAAAATCGGGAAGTGTAAATTGCTCCCGTCTTTCATCATCCTTACAATTTTCCGCAATACCGTTGGCCACGTGTACCAAGGTGTCCAGGCCAACAACGTCTACCGTTCGGAAGGTGGCCGATTTTGGCCTGCCTATCACCGGTCCTGAAAGTTTATCTATTTCCTCAACGCTAAGGTCCATTTCCCTTACGGCATGGAACAGGCTCATAATACTAAAGGTTCCTATTCGGTTCCCTATAAATGCCGGAGTGTCCTTGGCTATCACCGAGGTCTTGCCCAAAAACTGTTCCCCATAGCCATTTAAGAAGTCCAGCACTTCGGGGGAAGTTTTGGGTCCGGGAATTATTTCAAAGAGTTTTAAGTAACGGGCAGGGTTAAAAAAATGGGTTCCGCAAAAATGTTTTTGGAAATCCTCACTTCTTCCCTCACTCATAAATTTTATTGGAATGCCAGAAGTGTTGGAGGTAATTAAGGTACCTGGATTTCTATGTTGGTCCAGTTTTTCAAAAACCATTTTTTTGATATCCAGACGTTCCACCACTACTTCAATGATCCAGTCTACCTGTCCAACTTTGGAAATGTCGTCCTCAAGATTTCCGGTAATGATTCTCTGGGCAAAATTTTGATGATAAATAGGGGAGGGTTTGGATTTTAATGCCGCGGCCAAGGAATCGTTTACCAATCTGTTTCTCACTACCCTGTCCTCCAGGGTAAGGCCATTGGCTTTTTCCTTATCATTAAGTTCCCTTGGTACAATATCCAAAAGCAATACTTCCACTCCTATATTGGCAAAATGGCAGGCTATGCCACTTCCCATAATACCTGAACCAATAACTGCTACTTTTTTAATGTGTTTGTTCATCAATAAAAAGGTGTTAACTATTTTTTTTTAACTCGATAATCGAGATTTAAATGCTCCGACGCTTGCGTCGAAATCAAACTTGAATCTCCTTTCAATGCCTCGTGGGCCTGCCTTTGTCGGCAGACAGGCTTGCCCTGAGGTAGTTTACTTTCTTAATAAATTTTCTTTTCCAGGATCAATTTGTTTATGACCTCGGTTACCTCAAAAAAGGTGTCCAATTTTTCTACGGATACATGCGCCTTCACCACATCGTTAAACCGAAGTACGGCATCTTTTGAATCGTTTCTTTTTTCCAGGCCAAAAGCGGTGAGGTGTATTAGCACGCCCCTACCATCATTGGGGTTGGGCCTACGTTCAATAAGTCCCTTTTCCTCCATACTTTTTAATATTCGGGAGAGACTTGTGGCCTCCATTCCCATTTTTGGACCAAGGGCGGTAGAGGGCGTACCGGTTTTGGGGTCAATGCTCAATAGTGTGAAACCAACGGCCATAGTACTATTGAATTTTTTGGCCTCCTCGTTATACATCTTGGTTACCGCTTGCCAAGTTGCCCGTAGCGCGTAATCTATTGTTATGTCCTGCATGCTGTTACGTTGGTTCTTTCAAAGATATAAAAATATATTATGCATGCATAATATATGTTGAAAAATTATGGCCATATAAAAAAAACAGCCTCTTTACGGGAAGCTGTATTTAATATAGTGTAGTATACGCTACTAATGTTCGTAAATATCGTTATATAGATCTATATATTTTTCCTTGACGATTTTCCGTTTCAGCTTCATGGTAGGGGTAAGGTGTCCTTGTTCTATACTCCATATATCTGGCGTAAGCCTAAACTGCTTTACTTTTTCCCATTTGGCAAAGCTTTCGTTTGCAGCATCCACCTCTTCCTGGAACCTGGCGATTACATTTTTATTTTGGACCATTTTTACGTTATCTCCAATCTCTATATGGTGCAATTTGGCCCAATTGCGTAAAAATTCAAAATCGGGTTGGATCAGGGCTGCCGGCATTTTTTCACCTTCCCCTATGACCATAATTTGTTCTATAAACCTGGATTGTTTAAACCGGTTCTCCAATAGTTGGGGCGCAACATATTTACCTCCCGATGTTTTGAACATCTCTTTTTTCCTATCCGTGATCTTTAGAAATCCATCGGAATCTATTTCACCTATATCCCCGGTATGAAAATAGCCATCCTTTATAACCTCGGCCGTTTTCTCGGCATCTTTGTAATAGCCTAGCATTATCTGTGGCCCTTTTACACATATTTCTCCGTCCTCTGCAATTTTCACCTCCGTATGGTCCAATAATTTTCCTACCGTCCCTATTTTAAATCCCCCATCCCTCATATCGTTCACTGAAACAACAGGTGAAGTTTCGGTAAGTCCATATCCTTCCATGACCCCAAATTCGGCGGCATTGAAAATACGGGCCAACCTCGGTTGTAGGGCCGCACTGCCTGATGCTATCAATGAAAGATTTCCTCCCAGACCTTCCTTCCACTTGCTGAAAATCAATTTTCTGGCAAGGGCCAATTTTTGCTCGTACCACCAACCGTTTTGACCATACGGTTCATATTTCAATCCGACTTCAACGGCCCAAAAGAATAATTTTCTTTTAATACCGCCAAGTGCCGTTCCCTTGGCAATGATTTTATCGTATACCTTTTCCAATAATCTTGGAACGGCGGTCATTACATGGGGAGCGCACTCTTTTAGATTTTCACTTATTTTGTCCATGGATTCGGCAAAATAAATGGTAACCCCTGCGTATTGATAGAGATAGACCATCATTCTCTCGTAGATATGGCAGACGGGCAAAAAGCTTAAACATTTGGTGTTGCCGTAATCTATGGGCAGCCGTTTGGAACTTTCCAGGGCATTGCTCACCACATTTTTGTGGGTCAGCATCACCCCTTTTGGTCGGCCAGTGGTCCCGGAAGTATAGATTAAAGTGGCCAGATCATCCGGCTTCACCTTATCTTTGAGTTTTTCAACCTCGTTTTGGTTTGAGGTATCCGAACCCAATTCCAAAATTTCGCTCCAATTTTTGCAGTTTTCCAGTACGTCAAAGGAATATATTTCTTTTAAATTTGGCGTATTTCCTTTTACCGCATCTACCTTCTCAAAAACTTCCGAACAGGATACAAACACATATTTGGCCTCGGAATGGTTTAGGACATATTCATAGTCTTCCTTGGATATTGTAGGGTAAATAGGTACATTTTGCGCACCTAATTGGAGTATTCCAATGTCCATTATATTCCATTCCGTTCGGTTGGCCATGGAAATGAGGGCAATTTTATCATTGGGCTTTATACCTAGTCGCAACAAGGCCCTGCTTATGGTATTTGCCTTGTCTATATATTCTTGGGTAGATGTGGCAACCCATTCTCCATTGTACTTGGTTACCAGGGATTTTTTTAAATTGAATTTCTCTAATTGATAATAAGGAAAATCAAAAAGGCGGGTGATTTCTTGCATATTTAATTTACTGTTCGTATTCGCAAATTAAGAAAAGGGAACGGTATTATAAAATCACATTCGTATAAAAAATGTAAAATTTTTATGGAGTCTTCATTCTATTTTCTAAAATGTGTTTCACATTGGCTATGTTTAAATGGGTTTGGGAGTTGTTTTTGGGATGATTTATTATCCGAATTAAGGGTTAATACCCTGTCTTAGCCGGCCTGCAATCTCACCGCAATCATTTTAGTTCCTATAAATTATGGCAGTCCACAGTTGGAACAAGGCAGTGGGCGGATAAATTCGTTTTTTGCCAATTGCATACTGCTTATTGCCAACATATCGTCCAATTCTTGACATGGAGTTCCAATCCGTTCCAAAACGTATGTAATATAGTTTAAAGCTTCCAATGGTCTTCGGGATTAGTTGTTATAAATATTTGACGCCCACTACATAAATCTATACAGCTTAAAGCATTTAGCATACAGCTTAGTAGGGTGAAACATTGATTTATCCATGAATTTTACCGATTTTTGAATTGGATATGATGAATCCGGGCAAACTGGGCAAAGATGTGCCCTCATTAATTTTTTTTCAGTAAAGCCGATTCCGGATATAATAATGTTGTTTGTACTAATTCCATGGTTACTTAGCTAAGATTTATGGCATGGAAACTACAAAATGATTAAGTTCAATGTTTAAACACCGTATTCAAAATAAACGTTTTAACCTTTATTTTATGATATCGGAAGCGTTTATGCGTGTCTTGAGATGTAATATTTATTAACAATTAAACTAAACCAATGAAGAAACTTTTTGTAACGGCAGCAGTTATTTTTACCATGATTTCCTGTGCCGAAAAATCCAAAATTCCTGTGTACGCATGGACCGGCGGTCCTGGGAAGGCTACGGACCAGGAACTAATGGCAACTTTTAAGAAGTATAAGGAGAAAGGGATAGATGGACTAATGTACAACGGCGGACATGATCCGGAAACCTATAAGCGGGTAGGAAAATTGGTAAAGGAGTCCGGTATGGAATTCCATACTTGGATCCCTACAATGGTCCAGGGTGAAAACCCTAAATTACCAAAGGATCTTTATGCGGTAAACCGAAATGGGGAATCGGCCTTTGATAAACCGGCTTACGTTCCATATTACAAATTTCTTTGCCCCAATAAGGAAGGTTCCTTTACTTTTTTGTCCGAGCTGTACGGGAATGTTGCAGCTGTTGAAGAGGTGGACGGGATACATTTGGATTATATCCGTTTCCCGGATGTAATATTGGCCGAAGGCCTTTGGGACAAGTATGGGCTGGTAATGAACGAGGAATACCCCGTAGCCGATTATTGCTATTGTGATAAATGTGTAGCGGATTTTAAGGAGAAATCGGGAATTGATATAAAAGAGGTAGAAGATCCATCCAAAGTTCAGGAATGGAAGCAGTTTAGATATGATCTGATCACCAACATTGTAAATCGTTTGGCAAAGGTGGTCCATGAAAAGGGCAAAAAGATCAATGCAGCAGTTTTTCCAGGTCCCAGCAATGCCATGAAGATGGTGAGACAGGAATGGAACAAATGGGATCTGGATGCCTTTTACCCTATGAACTATAACGACTTCTATTTAAAAGGCCCTGAATGGGTAGGGGAAATAACCAAGGAGGAAGTGGCATCGGTTAAGGGGGAAAAGCCTATTTACAGCGGACTTTTCATATGTCCAAACCCGGAGAATAAAACCAATGAAAACGACCCTGAAAATCATGGCTTACTGCCTTCGGAAATAGAAACGGCCATCAGGACTTCTATGGAGAATGGAGCTACAGGAATATGCCTTTTTACTCCCGAAAGAATGAAGCCAGAGCATTGGGAGGCCTTTGACAAGGCCATCCATGCCGATTACTCCAAGAAATAAACGGAATCCTTTCCCTTTTTAAGGGGACAGGACTATTATTTTTAAAAAATAATCCCTTGAATACCGGTTTAGGGCTTTTAGCTATGCAAACGTTAAAGCCTTAAACTATTTTTCAAGGGATTTTAATTTGGATCTATAAAGGGAATTTCAAGAGTAAGGAAATATCCCTCTGATATTTTGATGTTTGGAAATTACGCCCTGATATAAGAGTATGTTCTATGTTCTTTAAAATTTCGGCGCGCCAATTATTCCGTATACAGATCAAAACCCATAAAAAGGGCATTTTCAGAAGAAAGGGCTTATTTCATTGCCTATATTGACCCGGCTCTTTTCCTGAATATCCCTATATATGTAGTTTAAACCCTTCGTGGGTAGCTTTGAACCCGATGCCTTCGTAAAACCGAATGGCATCGGGCCTTAGTTTGTTGGAGGTCAGTTGTATCAGGTGAGCTCCTTTTTGCTTGGCCGTTGCAATGATCCATTGAAACATTTGTTTCCCTATGCCCTTGCCCGTTTGATCTTCCCTTACATGTACATTCTCCACAAGACAGCGGATGCCGCCTACATAGGTGAGGTATTGCAGAAAACTCAACTGAAAGGAGGCTACCACTTCGCCCTCGGAATTTTCTATGACCATCAGCTTCTGGTTTTTATCCCCATCAATTATTTCAAAAGCACTATAATACGCTTTGGGAAGGGGGGCTTCATACCGCTCCCGTAATTTGCCCAAAGTATCATTGGCTATCATTTTTATTATAGCTGGAAGGTCTTCCTTGGTAGCCCGTCTAAATATCATTCTTAACCCTTAAAGGTCTCCAGCCATTTTCTGGCGTTAACAAACGCTTCCAACCAGGGTGAAACCTCATCCTTCCTGTTAGCCGGGTAATAGGCCCAATTCCATTGGAATATGGAGCGTTCTATATGGGGCATGGTCACCAAATGCCTGCCGGAAACATCGCATAGCATGGCCGTGTTAAAGTCGCTGCCATTGGGATTTGCAGGATAACCTTCATAACCGTAATTGGCTACTATATTGTAATTTTCCTTGGCCATGGGCAATTTAAATTTTCCTTCCCCATGGGATATCCAAACCCCCAAATTGGCTCCTTCCAAACTTGAAAGCATAATGGAATTGTTCTTTTGTACAATGACGGATGTAAATCCACTTTCGTGTTTATGGGAATCATTAAAGGTCATTTTTCCATGTTCCGCATGCTCCGGATTAATCAATTCCAATTCCATGAATAGCTGACAACCATTACAGATACCTATGGAAAGGGTGTCTGGCCTGGCAAAGAAATTCTTTAAGGCCGTATTGGCCTTTTCATTGTATTTAAAGGCTCCGGCCCAACCTTTGGCACTTCCCAATACATCGGAGTTGGAGAATCCGCCCACTGCACCTATAAATTGGATATCTTCCAAGGTTTCCCTTCCGGATATCAGATCGGTCATATGGACATCCTTAACATCAAAACCGGCCAGGTACATGGCATTGGCCATTTCACGTTCCGAGTTACTGCCTTTTTCACGCAGGATGGCCGCTTTTGGCCGAGCATTGGGCCTGTTGGGTATTTTGCCGTTAAAATGGGCAGGGAAAGTATAGTGTAATGGCTGATTTTTGTAATTGTTGTAGCGTTCCCTGGCCAGATTGTTGGCGGTCTGTCTTCTGTCCAATAGATAGGAGGTCTTGAACCAGATGTCGCGAAGCGAATTAATGTTCAGTCCCATTTCCATACCCTGATTTTTAATGGTCAGGCTGGCCGTTGCATTTACCGATCCAATTTTGAAATGCTCAATTCCGGCATCGGCAAACACTTTTTCTACGGTACTGTCCTTGGCCTGAAAAACGATTCCCGCATTTTCCGAAAACAATAGTTTAATGGTATCGGCTTCGCCAATGGATGTTAAGTCCAATGTGGCACCCAAATCCAAATCGGAAAAACAAAGTTCCAAGAGTGTGGTTATCAATCCGCCCGAAGCCACATCGTGACCGGCCAGGATCTTTCCTTCCAAAATTAATTTCTGGAGTGTATTGAATACGGATTTGAAATTTTCGACATTATTTATCGTTGGGGCCTCATCACCAATGGTATTTAAAATTTGGGCAAAGGAAGATCCTCCCAATTTAAAGGAGTCCTGGGATAGATTGATATAGTATATGTCCCCACCATTTTTTTGTAGGACAGGTTCCACTACCTTGGTGATATCTATGCAGTTTCCGGCCGCGGAAATGATAACGGTACCAGGGGCTATGACTTCCGCGTCCTTGTAGCGTTGTTTCATGGATAGGGAGTCTTTTCCGGTCGGGATATTTACTCCCAGTTCGATGGCAAAATCCGAAATGGCCTGTACCGCTTCATAAAGTCTGGCATCCTCCCCGGGATTTTTACAGGGCCACATCCAGTTGGCGGAAAGTGAAACCGAGTCCAATCCATCTTTTAAAGGTGCCCAAACCATATTGGTCAAAGCTTCCGCAACACTGTTTTTACTTCCTGCAGATGGGTCTATCAATCCTGAAATAGGGGAATGGCCTATTGAGGTGGCAATTCCTTCCTTTCCTTTGTAATCCAGTGCCATAACCCCACAATTGTTCAAGGGCAACTGCAGCGGACCGGCACATTGTTGCTTGGCCACCCTGCCACCTACGCAGCGGTCTACTTTATTTGTAAGCCAATCTTTGGCGGCAACGGCCTCCAATTGCAGTACCTGGTCCAAATAGTCATGAAAGTGTTCCAGGGAATAGGATGGGGCCTTATATTTTCTTGTTACCGTAGTATCGTTCATTACCGTCTTTGGAGAACTCCCGAACATATCGGAAAGATCCAAGTCCATTGGACTTTCTCCCGTTGTTGAGGATTTGAAGGTAAACCGCTTATCTCCCGTAACATCACCAACCTCGTACATAGGGGATCGTTCCCTATCTGCAATTCGGTGCAGCCTATCCACATCCTCTTTTCCGATGACCAGTCCCATACGTTCTTGGGATTCGTTTCCAATGGTTTCTTTTGCCGATAGGGTAGGGTCTCCAATAGGCAATTTGTCCATATCTATTTTTCCGCCCGTTTCCTCGACCAATTCGGACAGACAATTTAAATGTCCGCCTGCACCGTGATCGTGTATGGAAACTATGGGGTTATGATCGCTTTCTACCATTCCCCGTATGGCATTGGCAGCCCTTTTTTGCATTTCGGGGTTGGAACGTTGAATGGCGTTCAATTCTATAGTTGCCCCAAATTCTCCCGTATCGGCACTGGATACCGCTGCACCCCCCATGCCAATGCGATAGTTGTCCCCTCCCAGGATGACTATTTTATCGCCGGTCTTGGGTACATCTTTTATTGCCTGTTCGGCCTTTCCATAACCAATGCCACCGGCCTGCATGATCACTTTATCATATCCTAGTTTTCTGCCTTGCTCCGTTACAGGGTTTTCCTTGGTCTCATCATGTTCAAAAGTAAGTACGGATCCGGCAATTAAAGGTTGTCCAAATTTATTTCCAAAATCGGAGGCTCCATTGGAGGCCTTTATTAATATATCCATCGGAGTTTGGTACAGCCAATTCCTCTCCTGCATTCCTTTTTCCCAGGGCCTATTTTCTTCCAGACGGGAATAGGCGGTCATATACACCGCGGTTCCGGCCAAGGGCAGGGAACCTTTCCCTCCTGCCAAACGATCCCTAATTTCTCCTCCGGCTCCTGTGGCCGCCCCATTAAAAGGCTCTACGGTGGTCGGGAAATTATGGGTTTCGGCCTTTAGGGAAATAACCGATTCAAAAGGTTTTTCTTGATAGAAATCGGGTCTGTCGGCACTTTTGGGTGCAAACTGGACCACTTTGGGTCCTTTTAGAAAAGCCACATTATCCTTGTAGGCCGATACTATATCCCCAGGGTGTTCCTGTGATGTTTTTTTAATAAGCTTAAAAAGGGACGTTGGTTTTTCTATGCCGTCGATGACAAAGGTCCCATTAAATATTTTATGCCTGCAATGTTCGGAATTTACCTGACTAAATCCAAACACTTCGGAATCTGTAAGTTTACGGCCAATTTTTTCGGAGACCTGTTTTAAATAAGCAACTTCCTCTTCACTCAGCGCCAATCCTTCACTTTCATTATATTGGGCAATATCCACTATTTCCAGAATGGGTTCGGGCATAATATCGACCTTGAAAATGTCCTGCGAAAGGCCCCTATACTTTTGGGAAAGCATGGGGTCGAACCCTTTTTCATCTTGGTCAACTGCTATATACTCTTCAATTCTAATGACTCCGGAAATCCCCATATTTTGGGTTATCTCCGTAGCATTGGTACTCCAAGGGGTAATCATGGCCGATCTGGGGCCAACAAAAAAGGCGTCCAATGACGCCGCGTTTAACTTAGGTTGGTTACCGAACAACCACGCAAGTTTTACGCTATCTTCCCGGGTAAGGTCGTTTTTGGTCTGTACCGCAAATATCTTAGTGCTGGGGTCTCCAAAGAAATGAATCATCTAATATATTAATTGTAAGGTTGAGAAAGTTGCAAATTTACGGTTTTAATGTGTAATTTTTTATTAGAATAGTTAACAGTTTTGGACAACGATTGTTAATTTCCAAATGCGGTCCAATATTGAATGTAACCTGCTTAATTTTTTATTGGCACCGCCAAAGGGTATAATACCCCGAGGCTTGCCTCGAAATTAAAAATTTGTTTCCGACCAATGCCTTGTGTGCTTGCACCGAGGTAGTTTACTCGATAATCGAGATTTAAACCTGCCCCTGATGGTTATCGGGATTGGTTTCTATAAGTTTGGGGTATCCAAAGTTGGCAGTAGCAGTTTACAGTTGGCAAAAAAACGGATTTCACTGCCAACTTGTCTCCCCGTCTTTGAAAAGGAATTCCATTCCGTTCCAAGGCCCCTGCCTTTGTCGGCAGGGATATAATTTCAATGCATAATAGTTTAGTTTGGTTCTATGTGTATCAAAACATGCCCAATGTTGGGGATATCCCTGCGGAGCCTGTCCTTGAGTTTATGGGACAGGTCATGTCCTTCCCTTACACTAATATTGCCGTTTACCTGGGCGTGCAGATCGATATGGTATTTGGTGCCCGCCTTTCTAATAAAGCACTTTTCGGTTCCCAATATACCATCGACATTTGAGGAAACCTGGCGAATTTCATCTATGAGGTCATCATAAAGATGTTCATCCATTATCTCGCCAAGGGCAGGCCTAAAGATCAGATATCCGTTATAGATAATAAAAAAGGATGCTGCCAAGGCGGCCCAATCATCGGCCGTTTCATATCCCTTGCCAAAGATCAGGGCAATGGAAATCCCAATAAAGGCCATAATGGAGGTGATGGCATCGCTTCTATGGTGCCATGCATCCGCCCTTAGGGAAGAACTGTTGGTCTGGATACTTTTTTTCAAGACCACCCTATATGAAATTTCCTTCCATAAAATAATGGTACCGAGGACCAGTAGTGTCCAGGATTTGGGTGTTTTGTGCGGCGTTAATATGTTCATGATACTTTCATAGGCTATGATAGTGGCCGAAGTAATTAGAAAACCTACCACTAAAAAAGTAATCAGGGGTTCAATTTTCCCATGACCATAGGGATGATTTTCATCGGCCGGTCTTTTGGCATATTTAAGCCCGAACAACACCAAAAGGGAGGAGAATATATCAGTAGTGGATTCAATGGCATCGGCGATCAAAGCGTAGGAATTGCCAAAAAAACCTGCCAAACCTTTAATGGTGGCCAAAGCAATATTCCCTGCAATGCTGAAATAAGTGGTCCTTATGGCCGACTGTTCGTTGTTCATTCTTTTTCTGTATTCGATAAAAAATTAAAGGTAAGAAACTTATAATTGTTTTTTGGGAAAGGAAAACGGAATGGGCCATTATGTTTTTTAGAGGGTAAATTACCCCATTAATTTCATTTTTTATAGGAGGGGCTATTAAAGGAGTAAGTTGTATCTTGGGAATGTAATACCTATAAACACTAAAAATTCATATACTATGGCCAAGGAATATGTAGATATCACAACATTAAAATATTTGTTATATCATGTACATGGGGTGGAAAAGTTGCTGTCGGCGGAACGGTTTCAAGATTATGACAAGGATTCCTTGGATCTGTTTTTAAATGCGATCAAGGAATTCTCGGATCGTGAATTGTTTCCCTATATCAAGGAGATGGATGAAACACCGGCCAAGTATGAAAATGGTACTATAATGGTGCATAAGCAGGTAGATGTAATAATGCGGAAAGGCGGGGAAATGGGAATTATTTCCGGACCGTTCGATTATGGGGATGGTGGATTGCAGTTGCCATTTATGATCCACACCGCTTCGGCCTATATTCTGGAGGCGGCAAACAATCACCTGCCAGGCTATGTTGGATTGACCCAAGGGGCCGCGGAACTGATCGTTAATTTTGCCAATGAGGACCTTAAGAAAACTTACGTCCCCAAAATGCTGGCCGGTATTTGGGGAGGTACCATGTGTCTTACCGAACCCCAGGCAGGAAGTTCCTTGTCGGATGTAACTACCAAGGCCGTTCCTACCCAAGAAGGTTATTATAAGATATCAGGGCAAAAGATATTTATTTCGGGTGGAGATCATCAATATGCAGAAAATGTGGTCCATTTGTTGTTGGCCAGAATAGAAGGTGCCCCTTCGGGAACCAAGGGCATATCTTTGTTTGTGGTGCCTAAAAACAGAATGGATGGGGAGGGTGGTTTAAGAAATAACGATGTGGTAACCTTGGTCGATTTTCAGAAAATGGGTCAGCGTGGCTATGCTACCACACATTTGGGTTTTGGAGACAAAGAGGATTGTCATGGCTGGCTTGTAGGTGAGGCACATATGGGGCTTAAATATATGTTTTTAATGATGAACAGTGCCAGGATAAGTGTAGGGCGGGGGGGTGCCGCCATAAGTATGGCAGCTTACCAGGCCTCATTGGAGTATGCCAATGAACGACTACAGGGACGAAGGCTTTCCAGTGATGGAAAAAAAGATCCAGATTTACCCCCTTGTTTAATCATCGACCATCCGGATGTAAGACGCATGCTCTTATTACAAAAAGCGATCGCCGAAGGTTCATTAAGTCTGGTTCTATTGGCTGCCAAGTATTATGATATCATTAAATCCACCAAAATTCCTGAAACCAAGGAAAAGTATGGTCTATTATTGGAAATGGTTATTCCCATTGTAAAAACTTATCCTACCGAGGCGGGTATTGTATCAGTGAGCAATGGGGTGCAGGTGTTGGGCGGATATGGATTTTGTTCCGATTTTATCCTTCAGCAATACTATCGGGATATTAGGATATTTAGTATTTATGAGGGTACTACCGGAATACAATCCCAAGATTTATTGGGACGTAAGGTGCCCATGGAGAATGGCAAGGCTTTGGAATTATTGCTGACCGAAATATTACATACCATTACCGAAGCCATGAAGTTTGATGAATTGCGTTCTTCGGCCAAAATATTGGGCGACAAAATTAAATTGATAAGGAAGGTTTTGGATTATTTAGCACCATTTGCCAAAGAGGGGGATTACGAGCGTTATTTGTCCGATGCCAATTTGTTTATGGAATTTTTAAGTAATGTTGTATTGGGATGGTTATGGTTGGATATTGCCCTAAATGCGCAACGAAATTTAAAGGAGGGGAACCGGTCTTATTCCGAAGCATTCCATAACAGTAAAATCCATACCATGAAATTTTATTTTAAATACGAGTTGCCGAAAACTGGTAGTTTGGCGGAAATCTTGATGCATCCTGATGAGCTCACCATAAATACAGGAAAAGAGGTTTTTTGAAAAGCATTTTTCAACAAAGCCAAGTAGGGTAATTTTTCTGCTGGTTGTTTTATGTATAAACAGTGCCCATAGAAAGGCACAGTTAAAATAAAACAGAGTAGTTATGAAGGAATCACAATTTTTAAGTTTGGCTATCCTACTTTTTTCTTTTGTAGGATCAGTGGCCCAAGAAGTGGAATCTACCGAAGGGGAAAAGCTTACGTATTATGAACAAAGAGCCAGGGAGGATGCACAATTTGAGCAATCACGGGAATTGGCGGAAGAAGAGGAGGAAGATTTTTGGGAATCACAAAAGGATTATGAGGGGCAATTGAAAAAAAGGGATAAAAAAGCCTATAAGGCGTATATGAAAGGCAAGAGGGATGCCTACGCAGAACACCGCGAACATTGTAATGACCATTGTCACCATAGTGATCATTATCATTCTCATGCCAGTTTTTACTATTACCGGAACGAACCTTATCGTTATAGCGGTTATTCCAGAAGAACAACTATCAACACCGGAGTTGGGATAAGCGCACCAAGTGTAAGGATAGGACTATAGGACATAAAACTTAAGAAAACAGGCTATCCCTAAACATGGACAGCCTGGTTTTTATTTTTTTGGTAACTTTTTTTCCAAAAGGGCCATGTAGAATCCGTCAAATCCGGTTTTGGAGGCATAAATATTGCTATCCTTGATAAGGTCAAAGTCCTTTCCGGCATCGGAGCCGAGGAACTTTTTTACTTGCTGAATGTTTTCCTGTGGCAATATGGAGCAAGTGGCATAGACCAGTTTTCCTCCGGGTTTGACCATGCGACTATAATCTTGAAGGATTTGTTGTTGAGTAACCATAATTTTATCCAGGAAATCGGGTTGCAGTTTCCACTTGGCATCCGGGTTTCTTTTTAAGACCCCTAATCCTGTACAGGGAGCATCAATGAGTACCCTATCCGCTGTATCGTATAGTTTTTTAATTACTTTGGTAGAATCTATGGCCCTGGTCTCCACATTATGTGCCCCATTGCGTTTGGCCCTTCTTTTTAATTCCTTAAGTTTATTGCTAAAAATATCCAATGCTATCAGCTGTCCCTTATTTTCCATTAAAGCGGCCAAATGAAGTGTTTTTCCGCCTGCCCCGGCACAGGTATCCACCACGCGGTGGCCAGGTTTAACATCTAAAAATGGGGCTACCAATTGAGATGAGGCGTCCTGTACTTCGAACCAGCCATTTTTGAAGGTGTCCGTCATAAATACATTTGAACGCTCCTTGAGCCTCAATGCATCGGGATATCCTTTTATGGATTCGGTTTCAATCCCGGCTTCGTGAAGAATACTGCTTAAATTATCCTTGGTCGTCTTTAGGGTGTTTGCCCTTAAAATTACTTCTGCCTGTTCATTTAGGGCATGGATCTCTTTGGTCCAAAGTGTCTCTCCCAGGGCTTTTGCACATAGCTCGTCCATCCAATCCGGTACGGATTCCCTAAATTTCCTTATTTTGGAGAGTTCATCAAATTTTCCTTTGATCCTTCTTTCCGGCGTTGGTTCAATTTGCTTCCAGTCAGGCAATTTAATGCCCTTAAGTACGGCCCAAACGGCGAACATTCTAAATAGGTTTTGTCTACTATACGGGGCCTTAACTTCGGCTATCTCTGCGTACAATCGCCTCCAACGTACCAGCTCATAAGTAGTTTCTGCAATAAATCCTCTGTCGCGGGCGCCCCATCGCTTGTCATATTTTAGTACTTTTTCTACCACCTTATCCGCATATTCACCTTCATTAAATATATAATTTAATGCATCAACAACCGCAAACACTAGATTTCTATGTAACCGCATTTTTAAAAATTAAGATTGCAAAGGTATTGTATTAGAACCTATTCCTCTTATTTTTGAGAAAAATTATAGGTATGCGCAATTATTTGGCAATTCTAATGCTATCTATTTTGGGTTCGTGCTCTGAAATAGAGGAGGGGAGAACGTTTAAGGCTGTAAAAATAGAGAACATTTATACCGATTCATTAAGCTTTAGGGCCATTGAAATTATGGATGGTGGCAATATGGCATTTGCGGCCAATAAGGGTGCCTTTGGTTTGCTGGACCTCAGATCCAACAAAGTAAGGGCAAATACCCAAAAATATGACAGCATTCTTCCCGAATTTAGGGCTGTAGCGCAAAATTCCACCGATTTTTTTATGCTTTCAATTGGAAATCCGGCCTTGTTGTACAAAACAGGTGAAAAGGGCAATATGGAATTGGTATATAAGGAAGAAGGTGAGGGGGTGTTCTATGATGCCATGACCTTTTGGAACGACCGGGAAGGCATGGCAGTTGGGGACAGTATGAACGGGTGCCTGTCCATCATCATTACCAGGGATGGCGGCCATACTTGGAAAAAGATACCATGTGCCTCTTTGCCAAAGTCGGAAACAGGGGAGGGGGCCTTTGCAGCCAGTAATACCAATATCAAGACCTTGGGCAGCATGGCGTGGATAGCTACGACACATGGAAATGTTTATTATACCGAGGATAAAGGATTTACCTGGGAGGTTATAAGAACCCCTATCATAAGCGAAAAATCTACCCAGGGTATTTTTTCCATCGATTTTTACGATGAAAATTTTGGAGTTGTTTTTGGAGGGGATTATACCGCTCCGAAAATAAATAAGGGCAATAAGGCAGTAACTACGGACGGTGGTAAGACCTGGAAACTGATCGCCAATGGTAAACTGCCCAATTATAGAAGCTGTGTACAATTCATTCCAAATTCCAAGGGAAACTCATTGGTCGCCATTGGCTTTGAGGGTATTGCCTATTCTTATGACAGGGGCGAAACCTGGAAACAACTTTCCGATGAGCCCTTTTATACCCTTAGGTTTTTGAACGACTCCATTGCATATGCCGCAGGAAAGGACAGGATATCGAAACTTATTTTTCGTTGAAATGTCCAGTGCCCAAGGAGCTGTAAAATAGCAATG
>CBFGWQ010000067.1:0-17357 GCA_965652575.1 uncultured Arenibacter sp.
TACGGATTAATTATGCGAATCAAGGGTTGAGGTTCAAAATGTGATTTTTTTGGACATTTGTAGATTACTGATAACCACCCTGCGTTTTTAACCCTTGATTTGATGGGTAAATGCAATAATAAAAGGCTCCTCCCTTTGGTTAAAGGGAGGTGGATTCGCTTTGGCGAAGACGGAGGGATCAACAGGGCAAACATTTGTGGATAAACCGGGATTGTAATTAAACATCTAGGTCCGGTCGTATAATCTCCCCGTCCCGCCAAGGGCGGGACACCCCTCTTTTTAAAAGAGGGGAGCTTTTATAAGGGATTATTAATAACCAACATACGTTTTCCTTGGGAGAGATCGGGACGGGTGAGGTCAAATAGAAAATTTCATGAGTTTTTTAATTCTAGGGTATGCGTTGCCCCTTTAAATTACTTTCCTTCAATTTTTCCAGAACAATCATATTCTTTACGGAATCTTCCAACGGAGTGGGAACTGGCGTATTGTTTAATATTGCCAAAGCAAATAGATCGGCCTGAATGGTGTATTGATTACAGGTCTCAAATTCAATGGTTTGGCAATTATCGCCTAGGCTGACCCATATTTTGGAAGGTCTGTCTATTGGAGGGTTAAAGGGCAGTTCAAATTTTATATTTCCCTTGGTTCCAAAAATTTGTGCCTGCTGATTGTCCGCCAATTGTGTGGAGCTAAAAAATATGGAAGTCCCGGTATCAAACTCCAGAATTCCCGACGCCAGGACATCCACCTTGAACTCCGGATGATAATCTATAACGGAAGAAATATTTATGGGTTCCGAATTGAACAAAAAACGGGATAGGGATATAGGGTAGCATCCTATATCCATTAAGCTTCCGCCACCAAATTCTTTATTATTTACGATACTGTTGGGGTCATCTTCAAAAAACGAAAAGGACGATTGAATGGCTTTAATGTCACCTATAACCTTTTGGTCCACTAATTCCTTGGCCTTTATCCATTGGGGGTGATGCCTGTACATAAAGGCTTCCATCACTTTTAAGTGAGGGTATTTATGGGAGGTTTTTAATAATTTTTCGGCTTCCTCACTGGACAGTCCAACCGGTTTTTCAACCAGCACATGTTTGTTAGCTTCCAAGGCCTTAATGGCCCATTCCACATGTAGGTGATTGGGCAATGGAATATAGATGGCATCCACTTCCCTATCAGTCAATAATTCCTCATAGGATCCATATGCTTTTTCTATCTTATACCGACTGGATATTGTTTTGGCCTTCTCCAAATTTCGGGAGGCAATGGCATAAACCTCTCCATATAGGCAGTTCAATATTGCCGGAATTACCTGCTCCGTTGCAATTTGGGCAGTGCCCAAAATCCCCCATTTTAGTTTTTTGTCCATTATTATATGACCTGTAATCCCGCGAACTGGTCTAAATATCCCTTTACTTTTTCCCTTTCCCTGTTTTCAAATTTTCTTAGTGGTAGGGCCATATGGTCTTCGCAGATGTCCATTACCGATAGGGCACATTTGATGCCCTTGGTTATTCTGGAAGCATTTTTGCCTACACAATAAATGTTGTTGTTAACAAAGGCCACCTTAGAGCGCAGTATTTTTATGTCTTCCATATTATTGGCCAAAGAGGCATTATATAGATCGACAAATAATTCTGGCAGAAAGTTTGCACCCCCTGCAATGGCCCCATGGCCACCATAAATGATGGTTTCCGGTAAAAACAACTCGGTGCCCACAATAATGGAAAATTCCGGACTCTCCTTAAAAGCTTCGATCAACGAGTAGAAATAGGACATATCTCCAGAACTGTCCTTAATACCTATGGCACCCAATTCCTTGGCCTTTTTTACGGTCTCCAGGGAAAGGTGCAGTTTGGTGCAGCTTGGCATATTGTACATCATTACGGGCAAGGACAATTGCGGAATTAAGCGTTCCAAATAGTCCATCATTTCCTCTTGCGATATGGGAAGATAATAGGGAGGGGCTACCACCACCGCATCTGCCCCGGCTTCTTTGGAGTGGGCCGCAATGTCCAGGGAGCCATCAAAGGAGGTATCGGTAATTCCTACCAGTACGGGAACCCTACCACCTATAAATGTACATGCCTTTGTAATAAGTTCCTTTCGCAAGGCATAACTAAGACTGGGAGCTTCCCCATTGGTGCCCAAAAGGAATATACCGTGTACCCCGCCATTTATAAGGTGCTCTATGAGCTTTTCCAATCCTTTTACATCCAGACCACCGTTTGCGTTAAGAGGGGTGACCATTGGGGGGATGATTCCTTTTAATTTTAAAGCCATATTTTATATTTAACAAGGACAAAGTAAATTTAAAAGGTAAGGGTGTACCACTATTATATTATTTAAAACAGATAATATATTGACCCATGTATTTTATGCCAAAGTGGTGTTGGAAAGTGTTTGGACCGTATTTTTCAGGGGCATGTCCAAGGTCAATAGTATTTGCCATTTTGGATCTTTAGCTGGTTTTCAAGGCAAATTATGGTGTCTATGTGTTTGTCCGCCAATTTTTTATGTACGGCATCAAAGGGAAGGATAGGATTACGAACATTTGGGGTGTTGTAAATGCCCTGTCTATACAATAACCGTTTAAAAAAATGAATGGAAATATCCAAATGTTGATTGGAAAAGGCCAGCACCGGAATTATTTTCCCGAACAGGGCTTCCGCTTCTTCCGTCCTACCTTCTGTAAACATCCGGTATATGGCAGTATAAATGAAATGCATTCCCGTGGGCATAAAAGCATGTACTCCCCTTTGGAGCCCTTCCATCATTTGGGTAACGGCCCAGCCCCCACTAACGTTCAATTTTCCATGGGTGAGTTCTAGAATTCTGGAATATTTGGGTCCGGCGGGGACGGTTTCGATCTTTAGACATTGGAAGGCGGCCACCTTATCGAATAAATCCACTATAAGTTCATCCGATAGGCCATAACCCGTAGCATCCCAATCTTGAAGCATGATCATTTCGGGATCAAGGGCGGCCAGTTCCATAAAATGTTTTCTGAACTGTTGCTCCTCTATAAAAGGTATTTGGAAGAGTACATTTTTACAGCCTATATCCATATAGGCCTGTAGCAGTTCCTTGCTTTTGGACAGATCCTGTTCCCCAGCGCCTCCAATAACCGGAATCTTGTCCCCTACGGTTTCCAGAACCGTAGTGAGCATTTCCAATCTTTCCGAATGGGACAACCTATATACTTCCGCTGCCATAGCAGGCACCAATATTCCGGCAACCCCGGCCCTTAATGCTTCCTCTACATTGATTTTTAATGCGGCATGGTCAATGGCATCCCCTTTGGTAAAGGGGGTGTTGAGCACGCTAACAATTCCCTTTAGAGGGAAGGGTTCTTTTTGGACCAACGGTTCATTATTGTTTAATAAGCCAGACATCGGTTACCCGTGATTGTTTTCTCCAGTTGAGGTGCTCCTCATCGGGCTTATCAAAGCTTATTTTTAGTTGACCGTCCCTGATCAGGTCTTTTGTAAGCGGAAATTCCTTAAATTCCTCAAATCCCTTTTCATATTTGGTAGGTTTTAGGCGTTTCCCATTGGCCCTTAAAAGGGCTTCTCCATAACCTGAAACACGAATCAAATAATTGGAATCCGGATCCAGATCATGGTATTCCAAGGTAGGGGTAAATTGGAACAATTGGGTAGAGAGCCGCTTTCTGCTCAAGCCGTTGTTTTCCCATAGGAAGTCTATGGCATCATCGGTTTTTGAGGTTACATGTTTGGCATCGGCACTGGATATGTTATCATAAAAACTGCCTTCTCCCGGAGATTCATAATTTCTAATAAATTCCAATCGCGCCAGCTTTTCGGCTTCGGACTTAAATTTCCCGATTTTTTTAAATTCGTCCTCCAGCCACCATCTATTGTTAAGGGGATAATCTATAAAGTCCAGTACAGCTCCCCTTTCCGCACTTCGGGCCTGATACTTTTCCACACTGGTCTGTGCTCCAATGGATTGATATAGTTTTTCACCATATTGAAAAACCTTTTCCTTCAGGTCCTGGGAAACCAATTCGGTATCTGCCTTATTGATATGCTTTAGGGCATCGCCCATAGCTTTATCGGCCCCAATAGTATTGGCCTGTGCCAATATTTCATAAGCTTCGGCCTCCAGTCTTTTTTCGTAGGCGAGTCGGTCTTGGATATAGGCATCGTAATAGGCCCGCATGATCAATTGTTGCCATCTCCAATTATTTGCAAGGTCAGGGTTGTTTTCTTCCAAGCTTTTCCATAAGGATAGGGTTTCTTTAATGGATTCGTTTTCCAATATGGGCCCGTCCCAATTCTTTTCCAAATCAAAGATGCCTTGGGCCGCTTCTTCGGCCACCTTGGGGCCAAAGAAGAATTGGGTATATTCATGGAGGATCTCTTTCGGATTTTTCTTGGAATCCCAGCCCAATTGGCTCCATAACACTTTATTAAGGTCGTCGTGAGAACCATCGGAATAGGTGATAAATCCATCGGTATACTTGGTATCCCTATTAAAGAGTTGGGTGTACATGAGAGGTTGCGGGTTGGTGGGTTCCCTTCCCAGGGTCAAGGCATATGCCTGATCCCAGTTTTCTACAGGATAATGACATCTTACGGTATGGGTTATATCCGGATAAAAACGGTGCATGTATTTTTTTGGCAACATTTCCCGTTCCAATGCTATGGGCGGACTACTGGGGCCGTAAACAACCCCCTTAAGCCAATCGGGGCTTTCGGAATTTAGGTAATTAAAGAAATATTCCACTTTTTCTTTATTAAAACCCTGTAATGAAACCCAGATACCGGCCTTTGGATGGTATTTGTGCAAAATCTTAGACAAGTCGTTCAAATAAGGTATTAACTGGGCGGGATGGTTTTCCCCTGGGTCCCCTCCCGGAACAAATACGCCGTCCAATCTTGGGCATTTAGCATAAAATGCCTCTTGCTCCGCCAATCCGTCCTGATGGGCATTTGTTATGGTCAGGTCATGTGGAGCGGGTGTCCAGACCCAATAATCGGCATCGTATTTTTCACATATTTTGCTTAGTTCCACTTCCATGGTTTTGGGATCTACCTTAAAATGGGGACTTGAATCGGGTTCTTGAAAAGGAATATTTTCAAAACTGTTGGCCCCAAAAAGTACTTGTTCCCTAAAATGCTGATCAAACTGCTCCACGGTCCAGGCATCCCAGGAATTGGCCGTATTCCTGTATCCGAATTGATGTCCGCGAAGCGCATATTCAGGGGATTCCGAAAAGTCGATAAAAGAATCAAGGGTTATTTTGCCATTCTCCATTTTGGCCGTTCTCAAGAGTTTGCCAATTCCATAGAGGACCCCTCTTGCGTCTGCGCCTATGATCCATAAAGTATTCTGATTATCCGTTATCTCATGGAAAATGCGATAGCCTTCTTTTTTTAATTCTGGGGTATTTTCCCCATCACGGGCCGGTACTTTTTTTCCGAACAATTCCTTTTCATTGGCCAAGGTCAAGGCAATGGTAGTTTTGGAGTCCCAATTATTGTTTGATCCAAGTTGAAGATCGGTTCGTTTTTTAATTTCCTCCACTAAAATGTTGGCCGCTGTTTCTTGGATAGGCGATTTAATCTGGGCCGATATTACAATATTTGCTTGGGAAAGGTCCAAGGTGTTTTGGACTTCCTCTTTACAGGATAATAGGGAAACCGTAATTATAAATACCAGCCAAATTCTAAGTTGTGTTTTCATCTTGTACATTTTTTTGCTTTATAATAATGTATTATGGGAGATACGTTTTAATCAATGTCCTTTACACATCGTATGCCAACGGGGTACACATGTATTTTTTCAGGCAATACATAATAGCGTTGTGAGGTACGGATAAAGGAATGATTGTTAAAATTGGATCCGCCCCGCATTACCTTGTAGGTTTCGCCATATTGTTCCATGGGCACCTCATTGCCGGGGTAGGGTTTATACCAGTCCGATGTCCATTCCCACACTCCCCCGGCCATATCATAGCAGCCATAGGGACTTGCGGGTTTGGCTATGGAAGTTCCGCGTGTCTCTTTTTGATCCCAAACCACATAGGTATTGTCATAGGTATCTCCCCAAGGAAATATTCGGCCGTCGATACCCCTTGCCGCTTTTTCCCATTCTTTTTCCGTGGGCAAGCGTTTACCGGCCCATTTTGCATAGGCGTTGGCTTTGGACCAGGTCACTATTGCGGCATTGTCCTTTTTTTCCGGAGGGAATTTAAAAGTGGGATCAAATTTGGCAAACTCTGTATTGCTAACCTCATATTTATCAATAAAATATGCCTTGGTACTCGTAATTTGTTGAGGTCGTTCATCCGGATCGCCATAGGTACTGCCCATAATGAATTCGCCGGCGGGTACATAAACCATTCCTTGGGGGGGTGTTGGCTTTTCCTGTCCTGCCAGATAAAGTATAGGTACTAAAAAAGTGAGGAGTGTTAAACAAGATTTCATTCGCTACCTAATTATATAATTACCATTTTTCATCAATAATACCGTAATACCTGCCAAACCAATAATTTCGTATCATGGCTGCGGCAGTGCGCTCTTCCTCGGAACGTACCAATTTAAAACTGCCATCTTTTTGTGGAATTTTGAATTCCCTGCTGGTGCGTTCAAATCCCCACATGTCCTTAATGCCCTGTTTTTTCCCTTCGGTAAAAATGTCTTCCCCTGTAAGTACTTTATAGACCATTAAAAACCAGATATTGCTTTCCCATGTAAACTCAATATCCTTCCAATCGTACCAATGTCTGTTTAAATTCATTCTGTATTTATTGAGTAGATCGGGATCGGTCTCCAAGCGCATCACCATATAGAGGGAACGGGCAGCGTGGTAGTCGTCCCCTACATTGCGCCATTCTTCAGGGAAAAGTATTTTGGAATTAATTTGGTGGTCGTCATAATGATAGCGGTCTATAAGCATATGGTAGGCGGCATTGTACCGTTCCTTTCCGGTAATATGATGGGTAACCTTAAGGGCGGCCAACATTTCCAGGGAGTTTAGTTCCTGGTGCGGAAGGTTGGGACAGAAATTGCCCCATAAGGTCATTTTTCCGTCAAGATCCGTAAGTTTAAAATTGTTGTCCACTACCCGACCTATAAATCGGTCGAGGAGGTCCGCTGCCTTCTTCTTGTATTCTGCATCGGCACATAGTTCCCAGAAAGTTCCCACCCCGTAAAAGATGGAAGTGAACTTATCGGCGCTTAAATCGCCCAGCCATCGGTAACCGGGCATGGAGGACGATTGGTGCCATTCATGGTACCAAAAGACTTCTTCGTGCCAAAGGGGTTCGTTGGTCCTATTGAAACTACGAGCCACCAAGCCTTCAACGCCGGTTACTTTTTCCAATTTAAGTATGGCCTCAAAGATGTCATTGGCTATTTTCCTATCCTTTGGGTCTCCCGTAATGGCGTATTTATGCGAGTAGGCGGCCAGCATTTCCGAAGTGGGATCAAGGCAATCGGCCTGGGAGCCAATAATGGGTTGCTCCAGTCCGGCAGGAGGAAAAATGACGTGTTGCATTATGGCACCTTCGTTCCAGTGGTTGCCAAGCATCAACCTATCAAACATTTCCACTTTTTTGTACAGGGGGTCCGTTTTTTTTGGAAATTCATTTACTTTTTGGGCAAATAGGCCATGGTTTATAAAAATGAAAACCAAAACCAAGGGCAATAAACAATATTTAAGCATGGCTAGTTTCTATTTGTACGTATTGTAAGTTTTTGTTCGGACGTTTTCTTATTATCCTATGTGCCCTACTATACTCCGGTTATTTCCCAAAAAGGGATATTGAAAATTAAGAATGTCGATTTTTAATTTTATGCAATAATATTAACTCATTTTAATCAATAAAACCAATTAAATATTAGTTTAGGGTAATATATAATGTGTATTGAGTAATATATATTATATAGCGCTTGTGAGCTGTGTTTCTTTTAATAATGGGCCTGGGCCACCAATGAAATTTCAGTCCTTAGTCGGGGTTTATATTTTGCACATCTTTGTTGTTTTCTAGCGGTCTTTTGGATGTAAACGCTTTCTAAGTTGAGCTATTAGGTTTGGCAAATATTTTTAGGGAAAAGGTCTAGTGTAACAAAAGTTGCTGTGGACATTAAATGCCGGGCCTATCTTTACATTATAAATGTTTTGGTTGGTTGTATAAGGAAACGGTCATTGTAAAAGGTGACGGTTTCCTTTTTTAAGCAACTGCCACGTAATAACTCAAAAAAGAAATAATATGTCTATTTTTAGTACACTTTTCGGCACAGGGAAAGAGAAATCGGATAAAATTGAAATATTGGACCGGGCCGACTTTGCGGCCGCCATAGCGGGCAAAAAGGTGCAACTTATAGATGTCCGTACTCCTAATGAATATGGTAGTGGACATATAAAAAATGCTGTAAATGTCGATTTCTTTAATGCAGCAGGATTTGAGGGATACTGTGAAAAAATGTCCAAGGATAAGCCGGTGTACCTATATTGTCGTTCGGGTGCCAGGAGTCGGGGAGCGGCGCGTAAATTGATCAATATGGGTTTTGAAAAAGTAGTTGACCTGAAAGGGGGCTATATGTCCTGGAGATAATATTGCTGCCAAAGAGAATTTATAAGTGTGGCTTATATAAATGGTATGGAAAAGGATGGGGTAGGAATAAATCCAAAAATACAATCGTTATGAAATATCTATCTTTTTTTACAATTCTTTTAATGTCCCTGGCAAGCTGTAAGGAGTCTACAAAAGTGGCATCTAAACCATTGGAAACCAATTTGGAAATCTCATCTTCCGATCAGGAGAAGGTACATCCCGGTAAAAAGATAATGGAGACCGAGTGCTATCTATGTCACAATCCAAAGGCATCGGAGGTCAGTATGATCGCCCCTCCCATGGTGGCCATAAAGAAGCACTATATAGATTCAACCACTACCAAGGAACAATTCATAAAAGCTATGGTAGATTGGATCAATGATCCGAAGGAGGAAAAATCGAAAATGCCCGATGCGCTTGATCGATTTGGGATAATGCCCTATCAACCCTATCCTGAAGAAACCATAAATCTTATTGCCGAATACATGTACGACTATGAAATTGCACAGCCCGAATGGTTCGATGAGCATTTTCAGAGGGAGCATGGAAAGAGAACGGGAAATGTAATGGGCTACAAAAAAGGAATTCAGACCGACTATGGGGATATAGGTCTGGGTTATGCCCTGGCCACAAAAGCGGCATTGGGGAAAAATCTAATGAAGGCCATACAGGAAAAAGGTACGGATGGGGCGGTAGCATTTTGTAATCTCCGGGCCATAGAGTTAACAGATAGTATTTCCGTGATGAACAATGCCCAGATAAAAAGGGTTTCCGATAAACCTAGAAATCCACTTAACAAAGCCAACAAGGAGGAATTGGGGTATATTACTACTTTTAAGGAGCAGCTTGCCGCTGGTATGGAAGTGGATCCTGTAGTAGTTCCCGGTAACGAAGAAGTAACGGTATATTATCCTATAACTACAAACGCCATGTGTCTCCAATGCCATGGGAAACCCAACGAACAGGTGAAGCCTACTACTATGGCCACTTTAAGAAAATTATACCCTGAAGATAAGGCGGTTGGTTATAATGTAAATGAGGTTCGTGGAATATGGAGTGTGGTTTTTGATAAAAATAAGTAGTTTTTTTGTGGTTCGAAAGTCTGTCAGAACGGAAAATAATATAGCAGATGGTAATACGGTCCAATATATCGTTCTTGTCATGGGGATGATCTTGTTGTAACTGGCGATAAATTCGGATATTTACCAACTGGTATATAAAACCTTTTAATTTGCCATATGAACATACGCTCTGGCTGTTATTAGTTACCAAATAAAGTAGTTAATGCAAGATCATCCCCATAACAATAATAGATTACAGCCTGAGGAAACCCGATTTCTCAGTGGACCCCGCTCCAGGTTTAAAGAATTGCTTTTCACCTTTAGGGTTCAATACAGTTTTATCAGGGCATTTAGAAAAATGCACTTTATAGGACCTTGCGTTACGGTTTTTGGATCCGCCAGATTTAATGAAACCAGTCCATTTTACAAAAAGGCGGAACAAGTTGGAGCGGCATTGGCCAATATGGGGTTTACGGTGATGACGGGAGGGGGGCCGGGTATTATGGAAGCTGCAAACAAAGGGGCGTATGAAGCGGGAGGTTACTCTGTAGGCTGCAATATAATACTGCCCTTTGAACAAAAACCGAACCCCTATCTGCATAAATGGATCAACATTAGGTATTTTTTTGTTCGCAAGTTCTTGTTGATCAAATATTCGTACGCTTTTGTGGTTATGCCCGGTGGTATGGGCACCTTGGATGAGCTTTTCGAATCCATTACCCTGATACAGACCAAGATGATCCAAAATTTTCCCGTAGTCATTTTCGGATCCGAATACCACAAAGAACTTTGTGAACACATTAGGATTATGGCCGAAAATGAAAGCATAAGCCCAAAAGATATGGAGTTGTTGTTCGTAACCGACTCCGTAGAGGAGATGGTAGCGCACATAAGAACCCATGCTATTGAAAGGTTTAAATTAGTCAAAAAACCCCAAAGACCCAATTGGTGGTTTGGGGAACAATAATAAGGTTCCGGTTTGGAATATGTCTTCTTCTCTTTAAAAGAATTTTCAAATCTAAGTTCAAATAAGACCAGTGTTTATCGGTTGATTAAAAGCATATATCGAATCCACGTTTAATCTATTCAAGAAAAGGCATTTCGTACTAAGAAGTGCCTTTTTTTGTCGGTAACATTAGTTACTGTGCAATCTTTTTCCTCCCCTTAATTTTGTCATAAATAATTAGAACGATGAAGAACAACCTATATATACTGTCTTTTTTGGTAACCTTATCCTATATGCACGCTCAGGAAAGAGTATTGATCAGCAAGGAGGAAGTGCTGACCAAAGTGAGGGAAAACAACAATTCCCTAAAAATGTCCCAACAGGATGTGTTGGCCGCCAAAGGAGATTTCAACGGGTCCAATGCAGTGATATTGCCCAATATAAGCGTATCCCATACGGCTATGGCCACCACCAATCCCCTAATGGCATTCGGTTCCAAACTGAACCAGGAAATTTTGACCCAGGCCGATTTTGACCCCTTTTTATTAAACAGTCCAAGTCAGATCGAGGATTATGCCACGCGTATAGTAGTGCAGCAGCCCTTGGTAAATCTGGATGGAATTTTTCAGCGCAAGGCCGCAAAAGCCAAATTAAATGCTGTGGAGCTAAAAGCTGATAGAACAATGGACTATATGGATTTGGAGGTAGAAAAGGCCTATATGCAGTTACAATTGGCCTATAAATCCGTGACTGTTTTGGAAGAGGCAAAAAAGGCGGCATTGGAAAATAAACGTTTGGCCGACAATAGTTTTAAGCAGGGCTATCTTCAAAAGTCGGATGTCTTGGCCGTAGCCGTTAGGCTGACCGAAGTAGATAATCAATTACAGTATGCCAAGAGCAATATCCATAATGCCTCCAATTACTTATCCGTCTTGATGAACGATAACAGCTATGCTATTCTACAACCATCGGACTCCCTGACCTTAACGGTCAGTGATATTTATACGGAAGGATTGCCGGAGAATAGAAAGGACCTACAAGCCATGTCCTTGTCCACTGAGGCATACCAACAAATGTACAGGGCAGATAAAATGGGCTTCTTACCTAGTTTAAATGCCTTTGGAACCTATGAATGGCACGATGATCACCTTTTTCAGGGAAACGCCAATGGGTATTTGATCGGGGCAGAATTAAAGTGGAACATTTTTGAAGGAAGCAAACGCTTTGGAAAGGTCCAAAAAAGCAGGGCCGAATTTGAAAAATCCAAGCTGGAACTACATCAATATAAAGCTGAAAGTCAGGTAGAGTTGAATAGGGCCATGCGCTTGCTCCAAGATGCCAAAAACAATTTGGAACTTACGTCCTTGGCCTTGCAGCAGTCCGAAGAAGCCCTTCGCATACGTACCAATAGATTTAAACAAGGGTTGGAAAAAACGACCGACCTATTAAATACCGAGACCCAATTTTTACAGAAGAAACTGGAATACTATACCACCATATTCAACTATAATTACGCCTTGGCCTATGTAAAGTTTTTGACCAAGGAATAACGGCAGACTGTTAATCAATATAAGAAAATATTTAAAGGAATTATACAAATGAAAGCAAAATTATACATAGCAGCACTTTTCATCCTAATCATAACGATTAGTAGTTGTGGGAGCGATGATAAAAAAACCGGAACGGACAATGCTCCTGCCGTTGCCGTTGAAGTGGGCAGGGTTGCCGAGGGAAACAGTAGGCCGTTCCTATCCGCCAGTGGAAAGATAGAGGCCGTAAACAGTGCCGATATCAGTACCCGAATGATGGGATATGTTGATAAAATTTACGTGCAGATAGGGGATAAAGTGAATAAAGGCCAGCAATTGATAAGTATAAACAATACCGATCTATCCGCCAAATTGGCCCAGGTAGATGCCGGTATTACGGAAGCAACGGTTGCCTTTAGCAATGCTGAAAAGGATTATAAAAGGTATACGGCCTTGTTTAGCGAGAACAGTGCTTCCCAAAAGGAGTTGGACGATATTACGGCCAACTACAACATGGCCAAGGCCAGATTGGAAGGGGCCAAACAAATGAAGAACGAGGTAAACGCACAGTTTTCCTATAGCAATATACGGGCGCCCTTTAACGGAGTGGTCACCAATAAATTCATAAAAGTTGGGGATATGGCCAATCCGGGGATGCCCTTGATGGAAGTAGAAAGCCCTGGCAATTTTCAGGTAATGGCCATGGTACCGGAATCGGAAATTTTACAGATCAGGCCGGGTTCGGAGGTAAAAGTGCAGATAAAGAGTTTGGACGAATCCTTTAAGGGAACGGTGGCTGAGGTGAGTACATCCGCCAAAAATACCGGTGGGCAGTATATGGTTAAAGTACTATTGAACGAATCCCAGTCCGATTTACGTTCTGGTATGTATGCCACGGTACAATTTCCAACGGCTAAAAAAGCCAATACCGATAGCGTGCTTGTTCCGGTAGGGGCCGTTGTATATAACGGACAGTTATCCGGGGTGTATACGGTGAGCGGGAGCAATACGGCACTCTTGCGCTGGTTGCGGTTGGGGCGGACCTATGGAGATAGCGTTGAAGTATTGTCCGGGCTTTCCGAAGGGGAACAATATATCCTATCTGCCGAGGGGAAATTGTATAACGGGGCCAAAATCAATATACGGTAACCGGAGACTGAAAAGTTGGGATTGCGTTAGTGATTGAAGCGGTTACCCCAAGACTTTTTAGCGGATTTGAGCTAAAAAGGAGTTGGAGTAAAAGTGGAAAGCACGACCTGAGCATTTCTGGGTCATCAATCCTGCAAGGTTTCCAAAACCTTGTAGGAATAAAAAAAATCAGGACAGGAAAAGCGAAGGTAACGCCCAAAAACATAAACAAAAGATACAGATGAAAGAAGGATTAGCCGGCAAAATTGCCAAAGCATTTATAGGATCCAAGTTAACGGTCCTTCTAATGATCGTGTTCATGGTCATTGGGGTATACAGTTCGTTTTTGATACCCAGGGAGGAGGAGCCACAGATAGATGTGCCCATGGCGGATATCTTTGTGGGTTACCCCGGGGCAAGTCCCACCGAAGTGGAGAGCAGGGTAACCAAACCCCTAGAAAAGTTGATCTCCAATATTAAGGGCGTAGAATATGTGTATTCTACTTCCATGGAGGGGCAGGGAATGGTCATAGTGCAATTCTACGTAGGGGAGGATATTGAACGGTCGTTTGTGAAACTCCAGAACGAGATCAATAAACATATGGATGAAATGCCACAGGGCGTTACCTTTCCACTGATAAAAACAAGGGCCATAGATGATGTCCCTATGTTGGGACTTACCCTATGGAGCGAGAAGTACGACGATTACCAACTTAAGCAAATTGCCCAGGAACTTTCGGATGAAATCGAAAAAGTAAACGATGTGTCCGCCACCCAAAGAATAGGGGGTCGAAATCGTCAACTAAGGGTGGTATTGGACAAGGATAAATTGGCGGAAAGCGGATTGGATTTCCTGTCCGTTGCCCAAATGATCAAATCCAACAACCAACAAATCGGTGGAGGTACTTTTGATAAGAACGATACCGAATTTATGGTGACTACGGGTAAGTTTTTGGAAACGGCC
Organism: uncultured Arenibacter sp.; assembly: GCA_965652575.1. Lineage (GTDB taxonomy): Bacteria > Bacteroidota > Bacteroidia > Flavobacteriales > Flavobacteriaceae > Arenibacter. The sequence continues at coordinate 14,225 of CBFGWQ010000067.1, forward strand.
ACCGATGTGGAAAATTTGGTGGTAGGGGTACAACAGCACCGTCCCATATACCTGAAGCAAATTGCCAGTGTACAGGACGGACCCGAAATCCCCAAGGAATATGTCTCCTTCGGGTTTGGAAAGGGAAGTGAACAAAGTGAAACCTATAAGTCCGAATATCCGGCCGTAACCATTTCCATAGCCAAGCGCAAAGGGGCGGACGCCATGAATATTTCGGATATTATTTTGGAGAAAGTGGGCCATTTAAAAAAGAACCTTATTCCGGATGATGTGCATGTAGAGGTGACCCGTAACTACGGGGAAACGGCTTCCCATAAGGTGTCCGAATTGTTAATGCACCTTATTGGGGCCATTATAGCGGTAACCTTAGTAGTCATGTTGGCCATGGGATGGCGTGGGGGACTGGTGGTGTTCCTTTCCGTACCTATTACCTTTGCCCTGACGCTGTTGAGCTATTATTTGCTGGACTATACCCTGAACCGCATTACTTTATTTGCATTGGTTTTCGTAACGGGTATTGTGGTGGACGATTCCATTATTATTGCGGAAAATATGCACCGGCATTTTAAAATGAAGCGTCTGCCGTTTAAACAGGCTGCCTTATATGCCATTAATGAAGTGGGCAACCCTACCATATTGGCCACGTTTACGGTAATTGCATCGGTACTGCCCATGGCTTTTGTTTCCGGATTGATGGGGCCTTATATGTCGCCAATGCCGATCGGTGCTTCCATTGCCATGTTGTTATCCCTTTTTGTAGCCCTGACTATTACGCCTTATTTGGGATATATTTTTCTTAGGGAGAAGGATAAAAAAGAAGGGGAAAAGGTAGAAAAACCTTTGGAAGAGACCTTTATCTACAAGATGTACCATAGGTTTGAAAGCCCTATGCTCGAAAACAAAAAGAAACGTTGGTTGTTTTTGGGAATTACCTTTTTGTTGCTGTTGGGTTCCGTAGGGATGTTCTTTACCAAATCCGTAGCGGTAAAAATGTTGCCGTTCGATAATAAGAACGAATTTCAGGTGGTTATAGACATGCCCGAGGGGACTACTTTGGAACGTACGGCAGTGGTGGCCAGGGAGATTGCCCAGTACCTGAACACCCGTCCGGAAGTGGTCAACTATCAAAGTTATGTGGGTACGTCCGCACCAATAACGTTTAATGGTCTTGTACGTCATTATGATATGCGGGGTGGAAGTAATATGGCCGATATTCAGGTAAATTTATTGGATAAGGGCGACCGAACCACCCAAAGCCATGGGATAGCCAGTTTATTACGCCCGGAAATCCAACGTATAGGGGAAAAGTTTAATGCCAACGTGAAGATCGTTGAGGTGCCACCAGGGCCTCCGGTACTATCTACCATAGTTGGGGAAATATATGGACCGGATTACGATACACAGATAGCAATTGCAGATCAGGTGCAGCAGATTTTGAAAAATACTCCCGATGTGGTGGATGTGGACTGGATGGTGGAAGCCGATCAGGTGGAGTATCAGTTGATTATAGACAAGGAAAAGGCAATGCTTTATGGGGTGTCACCGGCACAAATTGCCCAAACTGTAAATATGGCCCTATCAGAGCGGTCGGTGACCAGTTTATACGATGAAAATGCTTCCGATCAAATAGGTTTGGTATTGGCCCTGGAGGAAAAGGAAAAATCCACTATCCAGGATATTGCCCAATTGAAGGTGAAATCCCAGCAAGGGAATGGCAATATGGTGCCCATTGCGGATATGGTAACTATAGAGCAAACTATCAGGGCCAAGAGCATTTATAGAAAAAACCAAAAGAGGGTAGTCTATGTTCTGGCCGACATGGCCGGGGAACTGGAAAGTCCGGTGTATGCCATTTTGGGCATGACCGATAAGTTAAAGGCAATGAATTTGCCAAAGGGCTATTCCATTGATGAACTGTACGTAAAGCAGCCCGATTTCGAGGATGATTACACCGTAAAATGGGACGGGGAATGGCAGATCACCCTGGAGGTATTCCGGGATCTTGGATTGGCCTTTCTAGGGGTAATATTTATCATATATATATTGATCGTGGGTTGGTTCCAGAATTTTAAGGCTCCGGTAGTCATGATGGTGGCCATACCGCTTTCCTTGATCGGGATTGTATTGGGGCATTGGATGTTGGATGCGTTTTTTACGGCAACCTCCTTTATTGGAATGATTGCCCTGGCGGGAATCATGGTACGGAATTCGGTGTTGTTGATCGATTTTATCAATTTGCGGTTGGTGGAAGGCACCCCTTTAAAGCTGGCGGTAATAGAGGCAGGTGCCGTTAGGACCACCCCTATACTGTTAACAGCGGGAACCGTGGTCATTGGGGCATTTGTAATCCTGTTCGATCCCATTTTCCAAGGGCTGGCCATTTCTTTGATGGGCGGTACCATTGTGTCCACTGTACTTACGTTGTTGGTAGTGCCCTTGGTGTATTATATGATAGAAAGGAAGAACCATAAATAGGGACGGTTCCGGAGATTACTATTTTTCGGTCTATTAGAGCCTGGTCCCTGAGCGGAGTCGAAGGGACCGCGTCAGGAAATCAGGAACTAAATACCCAACATGACATAAAAGTAAAAAAGGACAAAATTAAAACTAAAAATATAAAGTCATGAAACTACTCATAGTAACCGTTGTAGAGGAGTACGCCAAGGAAATGCTGCAACTCTTTAAACAAGCCAATATTGAAAGCTTTAGTGGTTCCGATATTGATGGGTATAAAAACCCTGCTTCCATGGTAATGGCGTCAAATTGGTTCCCAAGTCAAAAAGGAGGTGTGGGATCAACCATGTTTTTCTCCTTTACCACAGAAGGGAGCATTGAGGTGCTTTTTCAACTTATCTCAGAATTCAACAATAATCTGGAAACCAACAATCCCATGAGGGCTGTAGTGGTTCCCATAGAAAAGTATATTTAATAACCTTTAAAAAATAGTATTATGATGAACAGATATATCAGGGCAATTGCCGGGGCTTTTGTAGTTATTAGTGTGGTTATGGCCGTATATGTCAATATAAATTGGTTGTGGTTTACCGTTTTTGTCGGGGCCAACCTTTTTCAATCGGCATTTACCCAATGGTGCCTCATGGAGAAGATTTTATTCAGATTGGGGGTGAAAAAA
>CBFGWQ010000068.1:0-17121 GCA_965652575.1 uncultured Arenibacter sp.
ATCTTAAACAAGATAGTATAGATATTTTATTTCTTGATATACAAATGCCCGACCTAACAGGCCTCGATTTTCTAAAAATTTTACCCAATAGACCGGCTACCATACTAACTACTGCATATTCCGAGTATGCCGTACAGAGTTATGAATTGGATGTTATGGATTATTTATTGAAACCAATAGATTTTGAACGGTTTTATAAAGCTGTTACCAAAGTTATTTCCTTAAAAGATTCCAAAATAAATGATTCCTCTAAAACTTCATCTTCCCAACAACCTACAGATAAACTTTTTATTAAGGCCGATAGTAAAATCATCAGTATTGCATTTCAAGACACCATTGTGATTAATGGTCAGGGACCTTATGTGCAAATTATTTCCATTCAAGGACAAAAAATTATGTCGTTACAATCTATGAGTAAATTAGAAGCACTGCTTCCCTCCAATTTTTACAGAATTCATCGTTCCCACATTGTCAATATTAATCATATAGACAGCATTGAAGGTAATATGGTTAAATTAAAAAATCATACAGCTATCATAAGCAAAAATAAACGGGACGAATTTCTTAAATTAATAGATCACCTCAATTTATTAAGGGATTGATTTTGTAAGACTATGTAAGGATTTTTGCAATGCAGGAGCGACTCATAGACACTTTAAATTACCCGTAGGTTAGGTTTTGCCGGACACTAATTATCCAGTCTTAAACAAACGCTTGTCAAATTCAAAAGCCGCTACGCTCTGTATCTTAACATTTAAGATTTCCTTGTGTAAAGGGTTTAGCAAAATATTATAATCCCCTGATACGACTGCCGAGGGGACTTGTAGCATTAGCGTTTTACCTTCCTCAACAAATTTGTCGCCCATATCTTGGGTGGGATATGAAGGAGGGTTGGATTTCCAGTCCAGCCCTTTTAAGTCTTCTTCGGTAATAACTGATAATTTGGTATCGGGAACTTCGATCGAAATTAAAAAATAATCCTTTGGCAGTTTGTTAAATGGGACATGGACAGCTACCTCCGACATTGCCAAAGCTCTTGACGATGCCGTATATATTAATTTAGTTCCTTTGTTGTTCCATCTTCCGCCGTAAAGCTCTGCTCCGATACCTGATAAATCGGTTTTATATTTACCTTTGGAAATTCGGAATACGATCATGCCAGAATGCCATGTTCCATTCTTCCCAACTCATCCTTTACCATTCCCAGACCAACCGAAGTATCCAGCAAATCTGCAGGAACCATGCCCCCTACCGCAATATTTTCATTCATGAGCCAATCATGGAAATTTTCCCTATCCCCAAATACCTCTTCGCCATACTGCATTAATTGTTGAATTTCAATAATCTTTTCTGTCTGTTTTGGTGCAAAGGTCTTATTGTCCTTTTTATATCTGATCAGGGTGCGTAAGGTAGTATCCAGGACCTGCGCCCAATCCTTATCTTTTAAAGGCGTTCTTGCCGCAACTATTTCGAAGGTCCTATAGTCAATGCCATCCCTGATGAGTGTCACCAATTCCAAACCGCGTATATCATCGTTCCAATCATAGGAAACCCCGGCCAATATCTGTTTTGGCGCACTACTATAATAAATTGTGCCTGCCGGCTCCTCTAAAATTACTTCACCGGTCTTGACCTTAGCTCCGGAATTGGCCTTCAATGATCCTTTTTTAAAGCCCCCAACCTCTCTTTTACGGGATTTGACCGATCCTGTCGACTTCGTCTTCCCTCCTGTTTTTTTAATTGCCATTATTATCTAATTGATAGATCCAAATTACAAAAAATTAATGACATTTGTCTTAATATTAACGACAATTTATCAATTTTGTTATTTTGTAGATGTTAATCCATCTTAAATGCAAAGTAATCAATCAGCTACATACAGAATAGAAATTTATACTACCCTGAAAACCCGAAAATTGTTTTTTCCATTCCTTTCCATAAAATTTTCCACAAAATGTATATTGCTGATTTAAAGTGATATGTGTTTAACATTCCTTTGAAAATTCAAAAAAACTTGGGAGAATGGACACTAAGAATGAAGGAAGTTTTTCGTTAAGGTTATGGTCAAATTAACAGTAGTAGCCCCTACTCTATTTATTCCATCTTTTGAAAATACCTTGTCCGTGGCATATTCCCCATTGCCTAATGGCTACTGTTCACTTTCTTATTTTTGGTAATTGAGCGGAGTCGAAACCACATCTTGGGGAAATGTACCAATGTGCCAATGGGTTAATTTGATAATTTGAAAATCAATTAAATTTGCCCCTACCCTATTTATATGATCCTCTTTTTCTTCGCCAATACAATAGCTTCAATTTTGGAGTGTACCTGCAGTTTTTTGTAAATGTTTTCGATATGTCTCCTGACGGTGGAGGGAGATACGATCAGGTTTTCGGCTATGGAGGTGTACGGAAGTCCGGTGGACAATTGTTCCAATACCTCCACTTCCCTGCCCGTAAGTTTTACGGTTTCCTCCGCCGTATCTTTTTGCAGCTGCAATGGCGAACGCAGAAGGTTCAGGGTTTTGAGGGCAATGGAAGGGGTCATTGCGGCACCACCCTCCAAAGTTTGGATCATGGCATCGTAAAGTGCCTGCGGGGGGGTGTCCTTCAACAGGTATCCGTCCGCACCGGACTGTATGGCATTGAAGATATTTTCATCATCGTCAAAAACCGTAAGTACAATGGTCTTTATCTGAGGATATTTTTGCTTCACCAAAGCCGTGGTTTCAATACCGTTTTGCTTCGGCATTTCAATATCCATCAATATAAGGTCTATATTGCGGTTCCCGTTCAATTTTTCCATGCATTCCAATCCGTTGTTGGCGGTAAAGGAAATCATTATATCGTCAAAAAACGAAAGTTTTTCCTTGACGCTTTTTATCAGGAAATTATTATCGTCTATAATGGCCGTCCGTATTTTCATCTGTCATAAGTTATTGTTTTTTATAATCGGACCTGCCCTTGCCGGCCGAATTATTTTTATGATACCCCTACACGGAACGATATAACCGTTCCCTTATCCGGCCCTGACCGCAGTATCAGTTCGTCCCCCAGTTCGTGGGCCCGCTTTCGCATGTTCAACAATCCGTTGCCCGCTTCCACTTCCTTTTCCACAAAACCCTTTCCATTATCCTGTATACTGAAATGGATGTCGTTTCCCGTTTTACGGATGGATATCCCGATTTGATCCGCTTCGGCATATTTCAGGGCATTGTTGGTGGCTTCCTGTACGATCCGGAAAATGTTCAACCCCTGTAAGCCCGTAAAAGAATGATCGGCGGGAACATCCTTGTCGGTTATAAATGAAATACGGATACTGCCATGGGATTGCTTGGCTTTCTCCATAAAGTTGGCAATGCGCGACTGCAAATCCTTGATGGTGATCCCTTGTTTGTTCATGGCCCAGATGGTATCCCGAAGCTCCTGTATGGTTTCCCTGGCAAAAATGCCAATATTGTCCAGCCTGTCGGTAAGCTGGTCGTTCCTGTCCGAGATATAATATTTGATAGTGTCGATGGCCGAAACGATAAACGACAGCTGGGCACCGATATTATCGTGTAGATCCCTGGATATGGCCAGTCGCTGTTCCTGCAACCTGTTTTGGGCATCGATTTTTTCCAAAACCAGTTTCAGCTCGTTGTCCTTCTGTTGTTTGATGTTTTTGAGTACCTGTTGTTTGTACAACAAAAAGCCGATGAGCCCAATAATAATGGCCAAGGTGACCAACCCAAAAATCCAGAAGTTTCTGTTTTTTAGAGCGAGCTGATGGTCGGCAATTTTTGCCCGCTGTGCAAGGATCTGCTTTTCCTTTTCGGCAGTTTCGTATTTGGTCTGCAATCTAAAGGTTTCCTTTGCTTTCTCGATGACGAACAGACTGTCCTGGGTAGACTTGTTGATGGAGAAAAAATTGGCCGATTCCTTAAACTTTCCCTTGATCCTGTACACCTTGGCCAAAATCTCGGAAGTAGAGGCAATTTCCGGCAGCAATTGCAGTTTCTCGGCCTTGGTGTAGGCTTCCAGTGCTATTTTTTCGGCCTTATCGATATGGCTATGCCCCATATACAGATCGGCAAGATAGCCTTGCGTAATGATCAGGTCCTTTTCATCCTTATTTTTCTCCTTTATTTGGATCGCCTTTAGGTAATATTCTTCCGAAAGGGCATAATTATCCAACCCTTTATATGCGGTGCCTAGATTAACATAGGGATAACTCAGTAATCTTTCCTTGCCGGTTTTTGTAAATTCCGCTATTACCTTTTTGGCATAGGGAATGGCTTCCCTGTATTTCTTTTGATGGACATAGTTATTGGAGAGGTTGTTTTGTGCGTATACCAAATAGGCCTGATAATCGATATCCTCGCAGATTTTTATTGCTTTTTGATAACATTCGTTCGATTTTTCATATTCCTTGATTTCGAAATAGACGATCCCCAAAGTAAAATTAGATCTCGCGATCAGATGTTCATCGTTCGATCTTTTTCCGTAATCAAGGGCTTTGTGCAGATGGTCTACGGCAAGATCATATTCCCCTATGCTCACATATTCCACTCCGAGACTGTTATGGATTATGCCAAGTGTCTCATTGTCCTTTCTGTTTTTAAAATACGGGATTAAAGTTTGGGTCTTCTGTATCGCTAATTTGTATTCGCCTTTTTCGGCAATCAAAAAGGCATCAAAAAGTTCCCATTTCCTTTTTAAATACCCGTCATATTGTATCAATTTTTTCGTTTCGTCCCTATAATGGAAGGCGCTATCCACATTTATGTTCCTGAACTCGTCCCCTATTAGGATTTTATAGTGGATTTTTAAAGAATCATTGCCCGTTTCCCTTATCAAACGCTGCAGACTGTCGATCTTATTTTGTCCTGTCTGCGAATAGGCATGGGTACAGACAAGGTAACAAATGATTAAAAATATCCTATTTAGCATAATCGATTCTATGTTATTTTTTCCACAACAAGGTCGGATCGTTGCGTACAGGGGGACAAACTGTGAATCGGCCGGCAATATATAAAATTATTTTAAAGATCATGGTCGTCCCGCGACTTCACTTTTAACAGGTTCATAGTGGAGGCCAGCAGCTGTTTCAAACTTTGTGTCAGGATTTCCGCTCCTTCCTTCGGATGATTTTCTTCGGAAGGTATCTTATGTAATTTTCGCTCCATCTCCATTAACCGCTCATTGATGACGGTATTGATTTCTTCCTTTTTTCTACAGCGGGAAAGGATTTCATTTTGTAGTTCTAAATAATGTGGCAAGCGGCTATCGTTATCCGCATTGTCCAGATCAACATAGGCTTCAAAATACCGTTGAAGCAAGCGTACGATCACAGACAGCAATCCGATGATCAAAACAAACAACAGGGCAAGGGCTATCATACTATCTTCTTTTGTTTCTTCTCTTTCTACGGATTCCTTTCCATTTGAGGATGGCCCAAATGGCAATGACCACGGCAAAGACCAGGATAATGACAGGTGCAGCGATGACGAAAAGGGTCAGCGATCCGGAAAAATCCCCCCAAAAGGAACTTTCCACCCCGTAGGGATCGCCCGTCCGTACTTCGGTATAGGCCAGGCTTTCCAGGGAAAAATTGCCCAAATCACCTATTTTTAAAAAGAGGTTATCGGCCCTGGCAAGTACTTCCTCAAACACAAAGTTTTCGTTCCACAAATTTTTCACCAAATCCCCTACTCCCATATATTAAATCCCATTATACACAAAAGGTGCCCAGAACTGTGGATGCTTAAAGGACGGCCCAAAATCACCGTTGATAAAAGCACGCTTAATCCGATTTAAGGTTTTTACCGTGTTCGCGTTTTTCTGTACCACCTGTGTAAATAAACTTTGCATGGTAAGGGCCGTTCCGGCATCGTTTACGGGCCATAACGACAACATGGTCGCGTTTGATCCGGCCACCAAAAAGGCAGTATTCAATCCGTTGATGCCCTCACCTCCGTACAGTTTTCCCAATCCGGTATCGCAAGCACTCAAAATAACCAGATCGGCATTCAGATTTAGGTTTGAAATTTCGGGAGCCAGTAGGAAGGTATCCTCATGGCCATCCCCTCCGTTGGGCTGGGAGAACATAACACCGCTAAATTCGGGAATGATATCACTTGTAAACCCGTGGGTGGAAATAAGCAGATTTTTGTACTGTTTCAGCTCGCCGGTCGCATTCGCTTTTTTAAAGTTGCTTTCGCTCATGTCATATCCTTTGTACACTTTGATTTCGTTGGACAGGGCGCCTACAAATTCAACCTCCCGTAATGTTCCCTCCAGATAATTGGCCCCTCCGAAACCAAGTGCTTCCAGTTCGGGCTTAAAGTTGTAAATCCCCTGACTTATTTTTTGATTGATGGCATCCGAAATCCTGTAAAAATCCTCGATCCCCCTCACCGTCGGCTTTATATTTCCCGAAGGTTGGTATTTTGCCCCTCCAAATGCCAGAACGGGTTTTCGGTCTTCACTGTATTTTCTGTTGGCAATAATCTTCCAAATGGTGGTGTTGGGAATATAGCGTACATCATGGGTGGAAACGAAATATTGGTCGCCGGGCGATAAAAAGGCTTCAAAGGGAAGGTAGTTCAATTCTGAAGAGGCGCTGATAATTACTTTGGGATGGTCCGCCAAAATGTCCTGGACCGGTTGCAGGGTCAGATCGTACCAAAAATGGAGAAAATCGCTCTGGATATGCTGTAATTGCGGATGATCCTCTTCCAAGAGTTGGCGTGTCCATTCTACAAGACTGTTAAAATCTTCCTTCTTATAGGCCGATTGTTTTGTGGCATAACGTACCAACTGTCCGTCCCGATAATCCACCTGCAGGTCATACATATAGGGATTTAGGTTTGCCGGTATCTTTTTGGAAGCATTGGTATAGGCTTTTTTTAAACGAAGCAGCCCATCCACCGGATAATTGTAGCGGATTTCCGCTTTGTCCTTCGTAACGGCCGTTATAATGATTTCGCCCGGCCGCCCAACGGTATAGGTAAGCAAAACCTCGTCCGGCTTCAATAGGTGCTGCGCGTCGGCAATGGAAGCGGTTTCCATATTTTTGTGCAGTAATTCCTTTAAATGACCGCCCCGGCTCCGTTCCTGTAGCTGAAAGATCTTTTCCAGATCGTTCGTTTGTCTATAGCCCATGATCAGCCCCGTATAAACACCCGAAATATCGTTCATATATTCCAACTTTTGTTTGGCGTTCAATTCCGATCTTACTTTTTCGGCCAGTGCAATACTCTTTTCAAATTGGCCGATGGCATTGGTGTAATCTTCCCTGTTATAGAAAATGAAGCCCAAATTGTTGTATAAATTCTGTGCCTGGGCAAAAAGATCTTCCTGAAGGTACCCTTGTGCCGTTTCCTCGGTAATCCGTTCTGCATCGGCATACAGGCCCTGTTTTGCCTTGATGATGATATAATTTCCGTTCACCTCCCTGGTCAGATGGACATCATTTACTTTTTGGGCCAGATCATAGGCTTTGGCAAGGTATTCGCCCGCTTTGCCCTGATCTGCCCGGGGTCCGTCCAAGAGGTAATGTGCCCCGATGGAGTTATAGGCCTTGGCCATATAATAGTCGTTGTTCAACGCAACGGCGGTTTGTTCCAACTGATGGGCCATTTGCAGTTTTTCCTGCTGTTTATCGCCTAGATTGCCCAAAACATGAATTTTGTGCAGTTGCATCCCGGCCAATTGATAGGAGACAAATCCCAAGTCCTTATATTCCGACAAGGCCGCATCAATATCAATAAGCGCTCCCCTTTCGTCGTAAACATCCCCCTTCATAATGGATCTGAACCACAGTGCATAGGAGCGTTTCCATATCAACGATTTGTCGCCCAGTGTCCCTACGATAAACGTGTCGAATTGCTTTTTTGATTCCGCTATATTGCCCTGGGTGTAAAAATTGACCGCCTTGGTAAGCGGAACAATTTTATGGATCATCGGATTCGGATATTCCATAGCATTGAACTTGGCGGCCAAAGCATCTATTTTATCACAGGGCGTGCCTTTGATGGCCCCGATAAAACAGGTGTCAAATTCTGTTGCCAAAACCGGGTCCATCACCCCCTCGCCTGCAATTTTATGGAGCATATCCCTAAAACCGGAAAAATCCTTTTTAGTGAAATGTGCCAATAGGTCGATGTCCTTATCCATGTCGTCCAAACCATTGTGCGACCGTAACTGAACCGCATAATGGATATTTTTTACAGCAGATCCGGCGTCGCCGGCAACAAAATCGGCATACGATCTTACCATATAGGGATAGGGTGAAACGGGATCGATATTAAGGGCCCTGTTTATTTCAACCTGCGCCTGTACAGGATTTGACGAACAAATCTGATAAAAGGCATTCAAATAATAACCGGCAAACTCATCGGGGAAATGCTTCATCAGAAGCTCGCTTCCCTCTTTCATTTTGGAAAGGTCCCTGTTGTTGTACCCGTCCATATATATCCCGTAATACTGGTTAAAATCGTTGGGCTGTGCAAACGAAAACAGCCCGACCAACAACATGATCTTCAGCACTGTTACCCTTACTGTTACAGGTTTCATATATTCCTGCTTTTATAGTGCGATCTCGAGCTCTCCGCCCTTATAATGTCCCTTTTCCGTAACATTACCGTCCTTATCGAGCCAAAAGCCCAGCCCTTCTTTATAATTGTCATCCCAATAGCCTATATATTTGTCCCCATTAGTGTAAAACAAAACACCAAAACCGTTTCTCCCGCCGCCTAAATACTGTCCGTAATACGAATACCATTCACTATTTTCCCAGACATGTATCATTGGGGAAAACCTATAACCCCATTTAAAATATCCCAAAGCATAGCTTTCATCGTACTTTTCCATAGAAAACCCGCTTATCCCGTCACCCTTGATCAGGGCATATTTTCCGGGAGGTTCAACGACAAATCCGTTAAGGTCCCTGTTATCATCTTTAAATTGTTCCTTCCATTCTACCTTTCCGTTCGCTATTTTGAATGCGGGGCCGTTCTTTTTGCTATGGCGATAGGTATACAGTTCAATAGTTCCTTCCTGCTTTTTCATCTGGATTACAACGCCGTCTATCTTACTTTCCTTATTGTAGTTTTGATAGGTGGTTGAGCCATCTGTATGCAACACCATATTGGGCCCTACGATAAGACCGTCCATTCTAAAACCATAGGAGACATCCCCATTTTCGGCGGTAAACGATTTAAAACTTATCTGTCCCTTTTTTACCTCTTTTTTGCCGGGCTGGTTTTTTTGATTGTCCTGTGCATGCACGGACGTTGTTATAAGCAGACATAGTAATGCATACCTAAAAACGTGTACTGTTCTTTTCATTGTATTTATTATTTAGTTGGTTACCGTTATGGTATTTTTTGATGCGGAACCTTTATTTTCCACCGTTTATAGGGGGCGTTTTCCAAGGATGGTAAAAAAATGCCCCCATATATAATATTCATTGTTCCCATCCTTAAAAATTTTGTTTGTTCATCGTATTGTCGGAAGCCGTCAGATACTGTAGTGCCATTTTCAACAATAAAAACGGTAATGCGATAACTACCGACCCCCAACGGTTTTCGGGCGTGAAGGTTTCTGGGTATCCCTTAACAACAAAAAACAGCAGCACACCGCCTACAATAATCGAGATGTGCAACACGATCGTATTGGGGTTAAAAGCACCAAAATAAATTTTCAGAGGTTGTTGTACCCTGTGCAGATACAACCGCTCTACCAATACAAAAATGAGGTTGATGTTGAAGAACCAGTTCTGAAGAAACAAAACTCCCATATTGGCCATCATAATCTCCGCATTGTCCGAACCTGCCATAAACCCGAAAAACACTACAATAAACACCCAATAAATTCCCATCAAAAACAAGCCTCCCCAAAAATCGCCCGAAAGCCCATCCCTGTAGTATATTGCATTTTTATTCCCCTTATAGCACAACCTGTCCACCGCCAAGCGGATAAGCTCGTTCCACCAAAAAAAGTAAATGAGGTAAAAAACCGTAGTCTGTCCGTTCAGGACGGACAATAAGGTCAGCACCGTAAAAATGAGAAAATCCCATTTTCCGTAATGCCGTACTTGTTGCTCTATGAGGGATAAAAACGGTTTCATTGCCGCATGGTACTTTTCAGTTCAAGGATTTTCTGGGCGGGACACCTTTTTTTTGCTCAGTCCAATATGGTCCTGCATATCGTCGTCCTGTTTTTTCCCATTACATAAAGGTTGTTGTCCTCATCAAATTCGATATCGTCCATTTGCCTCCCGTTGGGGTCATCTCCACGTTCACCTTCATATCTTAAACCCGTTATACTTACAAGGGGTTCTGCTGTTTCATCCCAGGTATAGACCGTCCATCTGTTACTTTTAAATTTTTGGATTTCATTTCTTGACGCTGCAATAAGGTTATTATCCCGGTCAACGGCTTGCGGAAGATAGGACAGGTCGGAAACCTGCCAGCTTGTGCCGCTGTTATCGGAATAAAGCAGTTGGGATGTTCCGACTCCTGTCCATGCTTCGCTGATAGCAAAAAGTCTGTTGCCCTGCAGTGCCGAAATATAGGAATTGTCACTGTCCTTACGGTTCCAGGTAGCCCCGCCGTCGGTAGATATGGCAATCAATTTATTGTCCTGCAGGTAGGTGGCATTATTGGCCTTGTCCATGATATGCGGAAGTATCAGATCCCCGTTGGGCATCACGAACAGGCGGTTTACGATCAGGTTCATAAAAGTCCCTGTATACCAGCCCGCGGCATAGTTCGTATAGGTTCCAACCTCAAACTCTGTACGGGTTGCCCCAAAATCATCGGAAACAACAAAATAACTTTTGCTATCCTTTACAACATGGAGGTATAGCTTTCCGTTTTCAAATTGTAAGGGAAGGGCATAGAGCAGGCTTTTTTCCCCGGTCACTTTATTGATCCGATAGGCAGTTCCCAAACTATTGGTATAGAACAGCCATTGGGCATCATCGGAAATCTCAAAATGGACAATGGTTTCCCCAGCTTCAAATTCATGGAATACTTCCCATTCAATATTTTTTGTATGTCCGGTCTCTCCGCCCGGATTTTCGTTATCCGTGCTGCACGATACAAACAATAGCCCGGCAAATAATGCCGGAACCATCCATTTCGTCATATTCGTTAAACCCATCGTTCCAGGGATTGGTTTATTTAAAAAACTTGTTCTTAAATTCATTTACATGGTGCGATAAAAATGTATTAATGGCCCCTTCCACCCCTTTTTCGTATTTATTGGCATCGGCAGGTACAATCGCCGCTTTGGACGATGCTTTGTTTTTAGCGGAATACACGGTTCCGAATGCGGTACTTGTTCCCCAATTATCATAATCGGAGTCCACGTAATTGGTTATTTTTTCTTCTTTGATAACCCCATCAATGTCCAAATCTTTTTTCAGAACTCCCTGGTATTCCCCCAAAGGCGAACCGCCAATTTTATTTCGCCCAACTATAAAATGTGCAATCGTGTTGTTGTCCGACAAAACCAAATTAGTTTTGGCTACTACATTGGCTCCGATACCGCTTTTATTGGAACCTTTTGTTTCCACAAATACTACATGTAAATCGATGCGGGCAACAGGGGCATCGTTAAGTTCTTTTGAGAGCTTTGTGGTATTCGTATTTGAGCCTTTTTCGTTGTAAAAAAATCCTATGTTCTGCGGATGGACAGTAACGGCACCTTCCATTGTTTTTGAAGGGGCCATAGTCAAGTTTGTACTGTATTTATACCCTTTATAGAAATCGGTGTTTTTTGCTTCATCCGCTTTCATTACACTAAATCCTTGGGCTTCTAAATCTGCTACAAATTGAGTATACGCTTCATTCGTGATTTTTTGAAGTGTTTCCTGCGAAATATCCAAACCAACTGCAAGCGAGGCTTTTGCCGCACCCATCACTGCCCCAAATACTCCCGAACCACCTTTTTTAGAAGCGGATTTCTCGCTATACACTTGGTAGTGCACCGCAAAATCGGCGATATACACATTTTTGTTATTGAATTTTGGTCTTTCCAAACTTTTGGGGCCAGCTTTCCCTGGTTTAAAATCTCCCAAAGTTTGGGCACTGACAATAGATAACCCCATAAAAAATACCATGGGAATGATTAGTCTTGATTTCATATTTATTATTGTTTATGGATAATATTGCAATATTACCCATAAGGGCCACGTCAAAAAATAGGGCATTTGTACCATTTTTTAATGAAGGTATATGCGTAAAAACAATAAAATTCTTACCCCGTTCTGCAGTAACAGTTGGCAGGTTAAAATCTTCCAAAACCCATACTCAATACTGACTTTGGTAATAACAGTAGGCAATTAGAAGTAATTGTTGGTAGGTTTAAGGTGTGGAGAACAAATTAATTTTCCCTCTTCAGAGGGGCTAGGTGGGTGTATTGAAGGAATACTTTCTAATTGGCACCAGAAAAATGGTAACAATATGATTTTCGATCAAACATTCGGATAAAATTATAGGTATAAGCTATGATGGGATAAAAAAAAGGGAAGTCCGCCGGACTTCCCTTTTTTATGGTATTATTTCCCTACTCCGCCTGTGGTGCACTTATGGCATCCACATAACGTCCGGCCCAATAGGGCAACAAATAGATATAGGGGGCATATTCCCGTTTGCCATCACTTCCACCATTGTTCCTATAGGCCCCATTGTGCAGATGGAGCGTCCTTTCGTCCCCGGGCAATACCTCGGTATAGGTCTGGCTTCGAAAATTAGGGGCTATTTTTGTCAGGTCCTTTCTATGGTCATTATCAATTTTCCAATCGATAAGGTCCATAGGAAACTCGCGCAACCACCATGCGGATGCTTCACTATCTATATTTTTCCCACCGGAAAGTGCAAAAAGATAGTTCCATAGGGGATTTTTTTCGGAACGCTCTATTTCCCAATGACTTTTTGCCGCATTAAAATGGGCTTCCCTTTGTTCCTCCGAAAAGGAATAGTTCACAAATCCGGGGATGGTAAGGAAATACATTTCATCATCGGAATGGTTCCATTTATTGCTCAGATCCTCTCCTTCCACAAACCCGATGACCGACGCCGGACGATTGGCATTTTCATCGTATCCATATTTTTTTATCAACTTTTCCGCCCCCTTCTTATATTTTTTGTCCTTTGTAAAATGATAGGCGGTCTGCAGAAAAGACAGAATAAGGGTCGAATTTAATCTCCTATCCCCTACATTGATAGGGAAGCTATTCACATATTCCGGATTCCATTTTCCCCAAGCGGTCGGTTTTCCGTTCCAATCCATCAGGTACCAGTCGTTATCCATAATATGGTCCATTTCTATTTTTATCTGGTGTATGGCCCTGTCCCGCCATTCCTTATCGGGCGCCAATTCGGCAAAAAGTGCGTATACGAAAAAGTGGCCACAGGATTCATCGCTGCTGGTGGTGGACTTCCATCGCCATAGTCCATCCTCCGATAACTGCCAGATCCGTCCGTTTTCTTTCTCCCATTGCTGTCTCCACTCTTCGGAAAATCCATTGGCATGCAGTCCTACCTCATAACCGTCCCTTTCAAAAGACCTTGCCGGGAACCCTTTTAAATTGGGAAGTACCGTTAACCTTTCCATGGCCTCAAAGGCTTCATAGGCGTTTTGTTTGGCATCTTCGGACTTTGTTACGGCATATCTGAACAACTCCCCTGCCAGGTACATGGACGTCCATAGTCCGTCATTGTCCGTATCGTGAAAATAGCCTGTTGAAAGATCGCCGGGAGTTCTCATGGCCAGATCGGAGGTAAAACCGTAACGAATATGTCGCAACCGCTGAATTTCCTGAAAATATTCTGCTTTTTGCGCCAGGGTCATGGGGGCGAAGTTGATTTTGCCCATTCCTTTTTGAGTCAGGACCAGCACACTTGCGTCCGGTCCCTCGGCCAGGTCCACTACCCGATCGTCTACCAACCACCGTTTTGAAGCGTAATAATCGTATTTGCCATCTTCACGTAGTTTAAAGGCCCCTTTGGTAGTCCCGAACCATAGGTTGGCACGAATATTCCTTACAGTGGTGATTTCTGTCCAGGGCAGTTTTTGGTCCGCTTTTTTTAAGGCAAATGTTTTACGGTCCAAATACAGTACGCCATTGTTGGTACCCATAACAATACTATCTTTATATAAAGTGAATGCCGTTAGATCATTGCCTTTGAACACTTTTTTTACCGACTTTGCATCGACATCCACTTGGTACAATCCTTCTGCCGTTAAAATTAAAAACCGACCGGAATCGGGATCGTATCGTACGGATAAAGGGTTTGGGTCATTAACGGCAGACCTCCAAATTTCCTTACCGTTCTTAAAAACAGTAAAATCCTTATCCCCTGCCACCAAAACCAAAAAATCGGGACCAAAGCCCATTGCCTTAGGATTATTCATATTATGGTCAAAGTATAATTGGCCCGCCCAGGCATTGCTTAAGACCGCTTTGTCCGTTAAATAAACAAATTGGCCCTGGTACTCTGTCAATGCAACAATGTCCATATCGAGCAAAGGCCTATATTGTACATCCTGCCTAAGATTTTTTTCGTGTGGCAGCATCAAGCCTTGGTTGGTAAGTACTTTAACGGCCTTGTTCCTATCGCTGCCCACTTGAAGCAAAACCACATTCCCGGCTTCCTCCTGCATTACAAATTTTTCGGCACTATCCTGGAGAAACGGTTTATCGGCCACCGTTTGTGCCTTGGTTATGGACCCCGCTAATAAACAAAAACCTAATAATAATTTTTTCATAATATATCAATTGTAAAATCGATAAAAATAAAAGGATATGGGCGAAACAATATCATTATTCTTGATGAATACCTATGAATTTTTACCCTAGATGGTTTTTAACAAATGAACTACGTAACGGAAGTAAGACCACTGTGCTTCAAGAACCGGGATACAGGGGACAAAAAAATCCAATGTCGCGCATTGTGATTGTCTATAACACTATATACTCGGGGAATTTTATTGATTAAAGGCCTGTATGATTTTCAAAAGAGCAGCTTAAATAGACAAGAAACACTATATGTAATTTCAACTCAAATTTTGCAGGATCACTCTATCTCGGCAATTAAATACACTATTACCGGGACGTTCAACGGCGATTGATATATACCGATTGCCGACCGGGTGTGGATTCCCCTGTCCCCAAATACCTGGTTCATTAGATCCGAAGCCCCGTCCAAAACATCGGAATGGTCCTTAAACCCCTCGGCGGCCTGTATATGGCAATCCAAGCGAATAATTTTTTTCACCCTTTCCAGATCTTGCACGGCATCCCTTAGTTGGGCTATGGCATTAATGGCACAGATACGGGCACATTCATACCCTTCCCTTATACTCAGATCGCTCCCTACCCTACCGGTATATGCCAAATCGCCAAACGTTCCGTCTTTCCAGGGCAGCTGACCGGAAGTATAAAGGGTATTATTGGAAATGGTCCAGGAAACATAATTTCCTACCCCCCTAGGCGCCACTGCTGGCACCACAACCCCCAAACGTTCCAATTTTTCTTCAATGGTCATTATAAAATCCTTTTATTCAATAAAGTACAAAAGTAACCTTTGATTATTAAAATAACCGCTCTGGTCCGTTAAAACAGAATAACCGTTTTCCCGATGGTTTTCCCGGACTCCTGCATTTCATGTGCGGCCTTTAGGTTTTCTACCGTAAACCCATAAAGCGTAGTGGTCAATGTGGTCTTTAGAATCCCCTCATCCAATAATTGCGCCATATGGTTCAAAATTTCGTGCTGGCGCTCCATATCCTCCGTATGGTACATAGAACGGGTAAACATAAATTCCCATGAAAAGGTTACACTCTTGTTCTTTAACACATTTAGGTGTAACGGGACACTGCTTCCGGTAATCGAAACAATGTGTCCCTGGGGTTTTATGATATCCACTGCCAGTTCCCAATACCCTTCCAGATCCACAAAATCCAATATATAATTTACCTGGGGATGCCCTATGTTCTCCAGTTCCTCTTTTAGATGGTGGTGGTTCACTACATAGTCCGCCCCCAGATCCTTGCACCAGCTTACGGAATCTTCACGGGAAGCTGTAGCGATGACCGTAAGGTTGCCTATTTTTTTGGCCAGTTGTATGGCAATGGAACCGACCCCACCGGCACCGGCAATGATCAAAACCGATTTGCCCCTGTCCATTTCAGGGTGGATCCTAATACGGTCGAACAGTGCTTCGTAGGCCGTTAAGCTTGTCAATGGCATGGCCGCTGCTTCGGGAACGCTCAAATTTTTAGGTTTGTGCCCAACAATACGTTCATCTATAAGCTGATATTCCGCATTGCTCCCACTTCGGTTAAGGTCCCCTGCATAATACACCTCGTCCCCCACCTTGAACTTTGTGACTTTATCCCCTATGGCATCTACAATTCCTACCGCATCCCAACCAATAATTTTTGGGGTGTCCAACACCTTCCCCTTTGCCGCATTTTGCCTAATTTTAAAGTCCACCGGGTTTACGGATATTGCCCAAACCTTGACTAACAGATCATATCCCGTGGGCGTTGGTTTCCCGGTCTCAAAGACTATGAAACTATTCTTTTCCGTAATGGGCAGCGATTGTTTGAATCCTATTGCTTTCATTGTTTTTTATCTAGTTAATGGTTTAGTATATGACAAAATTCCATTTCGCAAGATTTTCCTCAATTTTTGACCCCGACCCTAAAGGGAGAAATCAAGGAAAATCAGGCTCCCTTTAGGGTTTGGGGTAAAACAGATTTTCCGCTAAACCTTGTTAAGACGATTTTTGTCATGTACTTAGAATTAAATATTAAAACCCCACCTAAACGTAGTCGGGCATGCCTGCCTTTTTTTCCAATACTTATCGGGATCAATTTTTAAATACTTGGGTGATAGGCAATGGCCATAAACAATAAGTTAAAGAGCCAAACGTTAGGTTGCCCAATTTGGTACGGGCCTTTACAGTAGGCTCTAAGCTGTAGGCGTAAGCAGTGAACCCATTTTTTTGCCAACTGTAAACTGCCACTGCCCACTGTGGATGCCTATCGCCTATCTACCTATTGCCCATTGTTAATTGTTAATTGCAAGTATAAAGATACCTGATTCAAAAATATAATTGGG
>CBFGWQ010000069.1:0-17031 GCA_965652575.1 uncultured Arenibacter sp.
GGAATTAGAAAATCCCTGTCCCTCTAGGGCCTGTTAAGATTATAGCAAAAGATGGTTTTTTTTAATCTTTATAATTCCCTGACGGCTCTGCTTCGGGGTTTCCGATCATACCTCCCCTTGGGGGAGGTCGGAATTGCTTTTTCACAATTCCGGGTGGGGCAGAATACAAAATTTCGGCTTTTGGCCCTAAGGGCAAAATGATACCGATAGCTATCGGTACGGCGAAATACCTCTACGGCTTTGCCTCGAGGATAGTCGGTTTCAAGAATTTTTTTAATTCAAAAATGGGCAGGATAAATGGAGGAACTTGTTCTAGCTCCGTATTCTTTTGATAAGGGCCAATGTTTCCCTTACGGATTTCTCCAGGCCACTGTAATCCCTGTTCTCCACTACCGCTTTGGTAATTAGGTTGGAACCCATACCCACACAGCTAACCCCGGCATTGAACCATCCTCTTAAATTGGATTCTTCCAAGGTTACACCGCCGGTCGGCATAACACTGGTCCATGGCTGCGGTCCTTTTATGGCCTTTACAAAGTCCGGCCCAAAATTGGCACCGGGGAATAATTTTATGATTTCACAGCCCATTTCTTCCGCCCTGTTTATTTCCGTAAGGGAGCCGCATCCCGGACTCCACAATACTTTTCTTCTATTGCAGACTATGGCGATATCTTCGCGCAAGGAAGGGGTTACAATAAAATTGGCGCCCATTTGCATATAGAGCGATGCTGCCGCGGCATCGGTTACAGATCCCACACCTACGGCCATTTCCGGTAATTCCTTAATGACAAATTTATTGAGCTCGGCAAAGACTTCATGGGCAAAATCCCCACGTGCCGTAAATTCAATTAATCGTGCCCCGCCATCATAGCAAGCTTTTAATATTTTCTTTCCCAAGTCCACATCCGGATGATAGAACAAGGGTACAAGCCCTGTTTCTTTCATTAATGCGGCTACTTCAATTCTTGAAAACTGTGACATAAGTTTTATTTGTTTTACCTGCTTACTTTTCCAGAGGAATTTCCCCCTGCCAACTGCTCAATTTCTTCCAGGGTGGCCAAGTTGAAATCGCCTGTAATCGTATGCTTGATACAGCAGGCGGCCGCAGCAAAATCTATTGTTTGTTGATGGTCTATTTTGTTTTGTAATAGTCCATAGATCAATCCTCCCATAAAGGCGTCGCCACTGCCTACCCGGTCTACGACCGGGGTTACTTCCCTGATTTTGGCATAGTATATTTTTTTTCCGTCATATAAAATACCACCTATTTTTTGATGCGATGCATTTACGGAATATCGCAGGGTTGTGGCCACATAACTTAAATCGGGGGAGCCCTTATAAAGCAGGTCGTATAGTTCCGGTAAGGAATCCATATCCTGATAATCGGGTTCTCGTTTATCTTGCCCTGTCATAAAAAAGGCCGTATCCAGATCCCCTAAAATAACATTGCTGTACTGCAATAGTCCGGGCATGATATCCTTTGGCTCTTTCCCGTATTTCCACAATTTGGAACGATAATTTAGATCGGATGAAATGGTAATTCCCATTTTATGGGCGGCCTTGACAGCCTCCAGGCAAACAGCCGCAGCCTTACTGGAAATGGCCGGGGTAACCCCGCTCCAATGAAACCAGTCGGCACCCTTAAATACGGTTTTCCAATCAATACTGTTCGGCTCTATTTCCGCAATGGCACTGTTGGCCCTATCATAGACTACCTTGCTTCCCCTGGTGCCGGCACCTGTTTCCAAAAAATAAATTCCCAGGCGGTTTCCCCCAAATTGGATATTGTTGGTGGCCACCTTGTGCCTTCTAATTTCCTGTAGGGCACATTCACCAATGTCGTTCTTTGGCAACCGTGTAACGAATTCCGCATCAAACCCATAATTGGCCAGGGATACCGCCACATTAAACTCTCCTCCCCCATAGGTGGCGTTAAAATTGGTAGCCTGCGAAAACCGAAGGTGTCTTTCGGTAGACAATCTTAGGAGGATCTCCCCGAAAGTGATCACTTTCTTCATATATGATTTATTGTTTGCCCGATAAAAGTACCAAAGTAAAACGAAAACCCGAAATGAAAACACTTTTAGATATTTATAACTTTTATTTTATTTTTTGTTTAAGGAATGGGAACTCATTTAAACTTTTCTGATTGAAGTGAAAATCAGCTAGTTTTTGTCCAATTGAAGCTCTTTTTGATCCCGAAAGCTTTCGGGAGCATAGCAAGGCTACGGAACAATAAAGTTCTGACCTTCAATGTTAAATAAAAGTATAAATCGGGGATAAGTTAAATAAAAATGTATCAATTTGTGGATTTTCATCCAATTTGGAATACTGATTGATAACAAAGATATTTATGGGACAAGGGCTTTATCTAAATAATACCCTAAAGCCTGTCCGTGCCGTTCGGACGGGTTTACCTCTCCTTGGGAGAGGTCAGAACTGCCTTTTCGGGCAGTTCTGGGTGAGGTTAAATACAAATTTTGGTTATTGACCCTAAGGTCAAAATGAAACGGGCGAAACCCGCCAGAATAACTTTGTCGGGTTGGTATCTCTATGGCTCTGCCTTGAGGATAGTCTGCTTCAGGAAATTTTTTATTGAAGATAGGAAGTCCCAATTGAATGAAATAACTATCAAATGGAACATCCATGACTAAAGATTTTGTCACACGGCGGAATGATTATTTGGATGTTACATATGACTCCCGATAGCTATCGGGATGAAAAACCTGTCTGCCGAACAGGCAGGCAATAAATATAAACACATGAAACGAACATTAAGAAATTTAAACGTGTGAAAACAATAGTAATCCTATTTTGCTGCCTCTTTATTGTTGAAGGCTGCGCTTCCCAGTCCTCTCCGGAACTCTTCAATTCCGAAATGGAGGTAGTTACTTCCGAAACCTTGAGGTATTATCTGTATTACCCAATGGATTATGGGGTAGATCCGGAGGAAAAGTTTCCGTTGTTGCTTTTTTTGCATGGAGGGGGAGAATCCGGGAGAAATTTGAAATCTGTAGAGCGAAACGGGCCTCCTAAACTAATTTCCAGGGGCAAGAAATTTCCTTTTCTGATTTTGGCCCCACAGAATCCGGAAGAAAAAATGTGGTGGAATACCAGGGCCGTAAATCAGCTTTTGGATAGTGTTATGGCCACCAACAAGGTAGATCCAAATAGAATATACCTTACCGGGCTTAGCAGGGGTGGGGGTGCAGCTTGGGAAATGGCAGTGCAATACCCCGATAAATTTGCCGCTTTGGCCGTAGTATGCGGAATGGCCCCTGTACCCTATGCCTCATGGATAGATAAAAATATGCCCATTAAGGTCTTTCATGGCGATCAGGATAAGTCGATCCCCATATCGGAATCCATAGAAATGGTTGCCAAATTAAAGGAGATGGGATACCAGGTGGATCTTACGATCTACAAGGGAGTAGGTCATAATTCCTGGGACAGGGCCTATGAAAATAATGAACTATACGATTGGTTTTTAGCACAGAAAAAGCAGGATCCGGCTAAAAATTAACAGTTTTGGGGGCGTAGAACTTTATTTAATGCTACGATTATTGAAATCAATTGTCGTATTTTTCAAAATTGAACAATGAAGTGATTTAAATTTTTCACTTCAATATTTACACTTTATGACCCGAAATATGTGCCTTAGACTTTCTTTTTGTAATCTGTTTTTATTGATGGCAATGGTCTTGTTTTCCTGCTCCGATATAAAAGGTCAGAAAAACGGGCATAAATACACCAATGACCTAATTAATGAAACCAGTCCTTATCTATTGCAACATGCCCATAATCCGGTAAATTGGAGGCCATGGAGTACGAGTGCTTTGGAAGATGCAAAAAAGGAGGATAAGTTGGTATTGGTGAGTGTTGGTTATTCTTCCTGCCATTGGTGCCACGTTATGGAAGAAGAGACTTTTGAGGATGTGGAGGTGGCCAAATTGATGAATGAAAATTTCATAAATATAAAGGTAGATAGGGAGGAAAGGCCCGATGTGGACCATGTTTATATGACTGCCCTGCAGTTGATTAAAGGGAGTGGGGGATGGCCCTTAAATGTAATCGCCCTGCCCAACGGCAAGCCTATTTATGGGGGTACTTACCACACCAAGGAACAGTGGGGCAAAGTGCTGTCCCAGGTTAGCAAGCTATATAAGGATGACCCCAAAAAAGCCAATGAGTATGCAGATATGGTGGCCCAAGGAATACAGGAGGTAAATATAGTGCAGCCCGTCTCGGATCTGGGGAAGTTGACTCCGGAGGTCCAAAAGGCCAGCGTTGAAAAATGGAAGGATAATTGGGACTTAAAATGGGGCGGAAACAAGGGGTTGCAAAAATTTATGATCCCCGTTAATCTGGATTTTTTGTTGGATTATGCCGTATTGACCGAAGATGAAGAAGCCCATGATTTTGTTAAAACTACTTTGGACAGAATGGCCTGGGGAGGTGTCTATGACCATATAGCGGGCGGATTCTATAGGTATAGTACCGATGCGCAATGGAAGGTGCCCCATTTTGAAAAAATGCTGTATGATAATGCGCAATTATTGAGCCTTTATTCCAAGGCATATAAAGTCTATAATGAACCGATGTATAAACAGGTAGTGGATGGGACCATTGCCTTTTTGGATAGGGAGATGAAGAATCCCGATGGCGGCTATTATGCGGCCATTGATGCCGATAGTGATGGTGGGGAAGGTAAATTTTATGTTTGGAAAGAAGAGGAATTAAGGTCCGTTTTGGGATCCGATTATGAATTGTTTGCCAAATATTACAATGTTGGGCGTTCCAATATTTGGGAAAATGATTCCTATATTCTTTTTAGGACCAGCGGGGACGAAGTATTTATTAAGGAGAATGATATCTCCAAAGAAGAATGGGCGGATTATCGGGCACAGTGGCAAAGGAAAATTTTGATGGCCAGGGACAAAAGAACCAGGCCCAATACGGACGATAAGATCATTACCTCATGGAACGCCCTGTTGATCAACGGATTTGTGGATGCCTATAATGTTTTCAAGGAAGCCGCCTATTTGGAAAAAGCGGAGGAAGTGTTTCGTTTTATTGAAAAAAATAGTCTGGAAAAAGATCGGTTGATGCATACCTACAAAAAAGGGAGTAAAAAAAACGATGGATTTTTGGAAGATTATTCCTTTTTGGCCAATGCCTCCTTAAAATTATATAGCACAACAATGTCCAATTCCTATCTGGACTTTGCAAAAAAAATGAATCGATTGGCACAGTATAAATTTTTGGATAAAGATTCCGGGATGTACAGTTTTAATTCCAATGATGAATTAATTGCCAAAATAATCAAGACCGATGACGGGGTATTGCCCTCGCCCAATGCGGTTATGGCAGAAAATCTGTTTCTTTTGGGACATATAGATTATGATAAGGAGGCTATGTTAAGGTCCAGGTCCATGCTTTCCTCCATGATTTCCGTATTGGAGGAGAATGCCTATAATTATTCCAAATGGAATTCCCTACTGTTAAAAACGGCATACCCCTTTTATGAAATTGCAGTCGTAGGCAATGATGCCGGTCAATTATTGGCAGAACTACAATTTCATAATTTGCCCAATACGTTAATTGTAGGTAGTAATAAAGATAGTGGAATGCCTTTGTTCAAAGGACGTTATTCTGATGATGGGACTTATATTTATGTTTGTCAGGACCATACTTGTAAGCTTCCGGTGTCCACTGTCGAGGAGGTTTTGGAACAATTGAAGAATTTTTAAGGAGGCAGCATTCTGCTCCCGAGTATTATTGGGGTTGGTTTCTATAAACTTTGGGTTTCTAAAGGGGGCAATGGTAGTTTACGGCAGGCAATAAAAATTGGATTTCACTGTCCACCGTCCACTGCCTACTGGTAACAGGTCTTGGTGTCATTCCCTATTATATTTATCAATTATTCATTGATTTTATGTCAAATTACATGAATTTTCAGGTTGTTCGAATAAAAAATTTTAATTTAATATCATTTTAAACTTATATTGAGCGTCAAAATAAATTTTTTAAAGTATGCAGATAAAAGAAACATCAACTATTTATGATGTGATCATAGTTGGGTCGGGTGCCGGTGGTGGTATGGCCACAAAAGTACTGTCCGAAGCGGGACTTAAAGTGGCCGTGGTAGAAGCGGGCCCGTTTTTCGATCCTAAAAATCCGGAACAGATTACCCAATTGAAATGGCCATATGAATCTCCTCGGAGAGGTGCAGGTACCACTAGGGCTTTTGGGGAATTTGATGCTGCATATGGCGGTTGGGAAATTGAGGGGGAACCCTATACCCAAAAGAATGGGTCAAAATTTTCATGGTTCAGATCCCGTATGCTAGGGGGTAGGACAAATCACTGGGGGCGTATATCCCTGCGTTTTAGTCAACGCGATTTTAAACACAAGGATATTGATGGACTTGGGGAAAACTGGCCAATTGGCTACGAAGATGTAAAACCTTATTATGATAAGGTAGACAAGCTTATCGGTGTTTTTGGGTCAAAAGAAGGTTTGGAAAACGAGCCGGACGGATTTTTCCTTCCTGCGCCAAAACCTAGATTGCACGAACTGTACTATATAGATGGTGCAAAGAAATCGAATATTCCGGTCATTCCCTCAAGGATGTCCATGGTGACCAAAAAAATAAACAACGATCGCGGGGTCTGTTTTTATTGCGGACAATGTGGTAGGTCCTGTCAGATATATGCCGATTTTTCGGCAGGTAGCTGTTTGATCTTCCCTGCCCAAAAGAGCGGGGGCCAGATAGACCTTTTTGTAAACGCCATGGTACGGGAGGTCACTACCAATGAGGAAGGTAAGGCCACGGGGGTACTTTATATCAATAAAGAGGATCGAAAGGAATATGGGCTTAAGGGAAAAATTGTTGTTCTGGCGGCATCTGCCTGTAGTACCGCAAGAATTCTGTTAAATTCCAAAAGTAAGCAGCATCCGGCCGGACTGGGCAACAGTAGCGGTGTGGTAGGGAAGTACCTGCACGACTCCACAGGTGGTGGAATGACAGGGTTTATTCCCGACCTGATGAACAGAAAGACATACAACGAAGATGGTGTAGGGGGGATGCATGTCTATACGCCTTGGTGGTTGGACAATAAAAATCTCGATTTTGCCAGAGGATATCATATTGAAGTATGGGGAGGAATGGGAATGCCGAGCTATGGGTTCGGATTTAACCCTAACGCCCTGAACGAGTTCTTTGGTGAAAAAGTTGGAGGATATGGCAATGTACTGAGGGAGGATGTAAAGAAATATTACGGAGCAATGATCGGTTTTGCCGGTCGTGGCGAATCTATTGCCCTGGAAAGCAACTATTGTGAAATTGATCCGGGAAAGGTGGACGAATATGGTATTCCAATATTGCGCTTCAACTACCAATGGACAGATCACGAACGTTTGCAGGCCAAACATATGCAAGATACCTTTGAGGAAATAATACACAACATGGGCGGACAGGTCTTGGGTAGAAAGGCCGGAAAGGATAGGGATTATGGCCTGCTCAACCCTGGGGAGATAATCCATGAGGTGGGTACTACAAGGATGGGGGACAATCCCAGAACATCGGTGGTCAACAAGTGGGAACAAATGCACGATGTGGACAATGTTTTTATTGTGGATGCGGGACCCTTTGTTTCCCAAGCGGATAAGAACCCTACTTGGACCATCTTGGCATTGGCCTGGAGAACATCGGATTATATAGTTGAGCAATTGAAAAAACAAAATATCTAGTATTATGGATAGAAGAAAAAGTATAAAATCCATTATCCTTGGGGGTGTAGCAGGTGGATTGGCAATAAATGGATGTAAGCCCGGAACAGAAGGGGAGGCTGGAGCCGCAGAGGCCCTGGTACAGGAAGAAAAGCATTTCGGGAGGACCCCGGAGGAAAAGGAGTTACTTAAAAAACTCTATGCCGAACAGTTTTTTAATGAACATGAAATGGCTACTTTGGGCGTATTATGTGCTTTAATTTTGCCTGCCAACGGAACATATGGCAGTGCTACCGATGCCGGGGTACCCGATTTTATCGAATTCATGGCCAAGGATATCCCTGCTTACCAAACCCCGTTGCAAGGTGGTCTCATGTGGTTGGACCACAAGAGCAATAAGGATTACGGAACGGAATTTAAAACCGCTACCGAGGCACAGCAAAAAGAGATCTTGGATGCCATTGCCTTTCCGGACAAGGAAGATCCAACCTACGAACAACAATTCTTTTCCCTGATCCGCAATTTGACCGTAACGGGATATTATACTTCCAAGGAAGGTATTGAGGATTTGGGCTATAAAGGTAATTCCCCCAACGTTTGGGACGGTGTTCCGGAAGATGTTTTGGCAAAGCACGGCAAATCCTATGATCCGGAATGGTTGGCCAAATGCGTGGATCAAAGCAAACGTAACGACATGGCGGAATGGGATGCCGAAGGAAATTTGTTGACCTAGATCAAGTTGTAGCAATTAAAAGTAACTATGAACAAGATGAAGAAATTACAGCTACTATGGCTATTTTTAATTGCCTTTATTTTTCTTGAAACCACAAAGCTGACCGCCCAAGAGGTAGGGCTACAATTGTACAGCCTTAGAAATCAGTTTAAGGAAGATATCCCCGGTACCTTAAAATTGATACGGGACTGGGGCATTACCGTTTTGGAGGGGGGCGATACCTATGGAATGCCGGAGGAACAGTTTAAGGGCCTGCTCTCCAAAAATAAATTGAACGTTGTTAGTGTTGGTGCAGGCTTCGAGGATTTGGCCAATTCGCCCCAAGAGGTCGTTAACAAGGCCAAAAGTTACGGAGCTTCCTATGTGATGTGCGCATGGATCCCACACGATGGCAATAATTTCGATATTGTGGATACCCAAAAGGCAGTTGCGGTGTTTAACAGGGCGGGCAAGCTATTGAGGGAAAATGGAATCCAATTGGCCTATCACGCCCATGGATTTGAGTTTAGGCCCTATAAGGACGGTACCCTATTTGATTATATGGCACAGAATGCCAAGTATTTCGATTTTGAAATGGATGTTTATTGGGTACACCATGGAGGGGAGGACCCTTTGAAATTGCTTAGAAAGTATCCGTCCAAATTCATTTTAATGCATTTAAAGGATATGGAAAAAGGCACTAAAAAAGATAATACCGGTCATGCGGATGTAGAGACCAATGTGATTTTGGGAACCGGGGAAGTGGATATAGCCGGTGTTGTGGCCGAAGCCAAAAAGTTGGGGATCAAGTATATGTTCATAGAGGACGAGTGTTCCAGGGTCGTGAAACAGGTGCCCGAAAGTTTAAAGTATCTGGAAAGTTTAGATTAAAATCCGGATACCATTTATGGAAATGGATTAAGGGCTTCCGAAAGGAGGCCCTTTTTGATTTTTTATGTGCCATCTGCCGGTATAACGTTCAACTTATAATATTCCATGGAATTTTTCAACAGCAGATCTGAAGCTCCTAACCGGTTGGTTACTTTTAAGGGATTGCCACTTCTAATGATATATTATCATTTATTTATGGTTTTATATCAAAATACATGAATTTTCAGGTTGTTTGGACAAAAAATTCTAATTTGACTTCATTTTAAATATATATTGAAGTTTATAATTAATTTATTCCATTATGCAGATAAAAGAATCTTCAGAAATTTATGATGTAATAATTGTTGGTTCGGGCGCAGGTGGCGGCATGGCCACTAAGCAATTGGCAGACGCCGGTCTCAATGTTGCGGTGGTAGAGGCGGGCCCGTTTTTTGACCCGGCAGACCCGAAAACCATGAATCAGTTAAAATGGAATTACGAATCTCCCAGAAGGGGAGCCAATACTACTAGGGCTTTTGGGGAATTTGATGCAGCTTATGGCGGTTGGGAGATTGAAGGGGAACCCTATACCCGAGAGCCCGGAACCGAATTTGATTGGTTTCGATCCCATATGCTTGGGGGCCGTACAAACCACTGGGGGAGGATTTCCCTGCGTTTTGGACCAAAGGATTTTAAGGGGAAGACCCGGGACGGCCATGGTGAGGACTGGCCTATAGGTTATGAGGATGTAAAACCTTATTATGACAAGGTGGATAAGCTGATCGGGGTGTTTGGTACCAATGAAGGATTGGAAAACGATCCGGATGGTTTTTTCCTTCCTCCACCAAAACCAAGATTACATGAGATATTCTACATAAATGGGGCCAAAAAAGCGGGAATACCTACCATTCCGGGCAGACTTTCCATGCTTACCAAAAGAATCAATACGGAGCGTGGGGTGTGTTTTTACTGCGGACAATGTTCGCGTTCCTGTTCCGTTTATGCCGATTTCTCATCAGGGAGTTGTCTTATATTCCCTGCACAAAAAAGCGGAGGGCGAATCAAATTGTTCGTCAACTGTGTAGTCAGGGAGGTAACCACCAATGAAGAGGGCAAGGCAACAGGAGTGTCCTACATTAGTAAGGACGATAGAAAAGAGTACAAATTAAAGGGAAAGGTTGTGGTTTTGGCGGCTTCCGCCTGTAGTTCCGCCCGTATTCTTTTGAATTCGAAAAGTAAACAACATCCTAACGGATTGGGAAATAGTAGTGATCTTGTGGGCAAATACCTGCACGACTCCACAGGGGCCAGCAGGGCCGCTTTCGTACCGGCATTGATGAACAGAAAAGTATCCTATAATGAGGACGGCGTGGGCAGTAACCATGTGTACTCGCCTTGGTGGGGAGATAATTCCAAGTTGGATTTCCCAAGGGGGTATCATATCGAAGTAGGTGGAGGAATGAGGATGCCGGGCTATGGATTTAGTTTTAACCCCAATGAGTTCAATAAATTCTTTGGACTCAAGGTTGGGGGTTATGGCGACAGCTTGCGGGATGATGTAAAGAAGTACTACGGATCCGTATTAGGGGTTGCCGGTAGGGGAGAGGGCATTGCCCGTAAGGAGAATTATTGTGAAATAGACCCCACTACGGTAGATCAATATGGTATCCCGGTATTGAAGTTTAATTACAAATGGTCCGATTTTGAAAAAAATCAGGCCAAGCACATGCAGGACACCTTTGAGGAAATTTTCCACAATATAGGAGCGGAGCCTTTAGGGGAGAAGCCGGGCAAAGACCGCGATTATGGGCTGGAAGCCCCCGGACGTATTATCCATGAAGTGGGGACTACCAGAATGGGCAATGACCCCAAAACATCGGTCACCAATAAATTCAATCAATTGCACGACGTGGACAATGTCTTTATTGTGGATGCCGGACCTTTTACTTCCCAAGCGGATAAGAACTGTACTTGGACCATTTTGGCATTATCATGGCGCGCAAGTGACTATATTATTGAACAATTAAAACAGCAAAATATCTAACCATGGATAGAAGAAAGAGTATACAGACAATAATTCTTGGTGCGGGGGCATCCGCTTTGGCCTTTCATGGCTGTAAGACAGATGGGCCCGATACGGCAAAGGAAGCCATGGCCGCAGCAGAAAACACCCATTATTTTGGTCGTACCCCAGAGGAGCTGGAGCTGATTGAAAAGTTAAATGCGGAACAGCTCTTTACGGAACACGAAATGGAGACCATAGCGGTATTGAGTACCATTATACTACCTCCCAGGGAACCTAATGGAGGCCCAATTGAAGCAGAGGTACCGGAATTTATAGAATTTATGGGCAAAGATATCCCAGAGCTACAGCTGACACTTAAAGGAGGGCTAATGTGGCTGGACCATAGGAGCAATACCGATTTTGGTACCGAATTTAAATTGGCGGCCCTGGATCAGCAAAAGCAGATATTGGATACCATCTGTTATCATGATATAGAAAAACCGTTGGATACACAACCGCTCGAAATACAATTTTTCTATTTGATGCGCGGATTAACGGTATGTGGATATTATTCCTCCAAGGTAGGGGTTGCCGAACTGGGCTATAAGGGAAATACCCCCAACGTTTGGGATGGCGTTCCACAGGACGTGTTGGATCAACATGGGGTTGCCTACGATCCGGAATGGATCGCTAAATGCATTGATCAGAGTACCAGAAACGAAATCGCCACCTGGGACGATAAGGGCAACCTTTTAACTTAAGGATTATAAGCTATAAGCCTTAATAGGTAGAACCATAAGCGAAAATTCCCGTCTTGAGAGTGCCTGTCCCGCTTTTTTCGGGAGATTAGGGGTATGTATTCATGGGGATTTCCCGGATCAAGGTCTAAAGTTCAGGTCCGATGTTTGCTTTGAAACAGAAGTTTTATGGTGGCCATTGCTTCACTTATTAATAGTTTAAAAAAGCCCCGATTTCGGGGCTTTTTTGTTTATTGGTGAAACTCAATTTTGAGAAGTCAGTAAGATGCACTCAAAATTGAAAGTTGAACTAATCCCGCCTTTTTCGGCGGGATCTAGGCTCAATACCTCGACCCTTGGGTCGAATCCTATTATTGGGTTCAGGTCTTGCCCTGAGGTTTAATACCTTTTATTTGGTTTCAATGAAATAAATAGCTTTGTATAGCGTATTGTAATATAGTATTAGAGCGGAACAAAATGAATAAATGTATAGTTGTATGTAGGGGAATGGCCATTTTGGCATTGGCGGTTCTTTTTGGTTGTAAGGAGGTAGCCGTAACCAAGGAAGTAAAGAACGCAGCTGAAATGGAATTAGGGGCTGGGGATTCCTTAATAATCAATATTGGTAATAAAAAAGAGGTGCCAGAACCCAGGCTAAAATCCCTGGACGGTCTGGCCGATACTTTATTTGTACGCTTGGCCGATTATAGCGATGATTTTGAATACGATCTGCGTTATGCTACCGAAAATAATTTTTTAAAGGCCAAGGTGTACGACTGTGCCGAATGTTACACCCGGGTCAAAACGGCCAAGGCATTGCTTTTGGCCAATAAAGAATTTATGGGCAAGGGATATAAGATAAAGTTTTTCGATTGTTATCGCCCCAATGATGTACAGTATAAAATGTGGGCCATAGTCCCCAACCCCCAATATGTGGCAAATCCCGTTAAAGGGTCCATACATAACAAGGGTGGTGCGGTGGATATTACTTTGGTAAGCTTAAACGGGGAGGAGTTGGATATGGGAACCGATTTTGACTTTTTTGGAAAAAGGGCCTATCATGACAATTTGCAGTTGCCCAAACCTATTTTGGATAATAGGTCGTTGCTAAAGGAAACCATGGAAAAATACGGCTTTTGGTCCATTAGAACGGAGTGGTGGCACTACAATTTGGGTACGGCGTCCAATGACAAAGTGGCCAATTTTAAATGGGATTGTGATTGAAGATATTTCAATGCTTTCCGGATCTTTTGTGTAATTCTAGGAGTAGTCACTTCGACAGAGCGAAGCATGGGCGACGAGAAGTCGCACATACTGGTTTTGGGCGAGTTTGGTTTAAATTTTTAGTGCAGGCTGAGCTACGAGTGCGATTTCTCCTCGCTGCCGCTCATTCGAAATGACTGCTCTAGTCACTTCAACAGAGCGAAGCATGGGCGATGGGAAATCTCACATGATAAGTTTTACCTTTGAATGTAGCTCATAATTTACGACATTGAACCACAATTTTTTCCCCATTGGGATTGGTGGTAAAAAACAGATAGTCATCCCCTCCATCCTTAATTTTATATTTTTTTCGTATTTCTGCCACGCTCAAGGGAAAATTTCGCACCGTAATATTGGCTTTGTACATATTCAGTTTTTGGATTTCTTTTTTATTGAAGGGAATGGCCCTGACCACCTTAAATCTCCTGCCCGGAAATTCCAATAGTTGGTTATTTGTGTATAAATGTGAGTGATTATGTAACTTGTACATATTGAATGTATCCCCCAGGGTTTTAAAAGCCCCCGATTTTAGGATGGCCGTATTGGGTTCGTATATATATTCCAGAGGATCCGAGTAGTTGGAGAGGGCTAATTTTTCTTCATCAAGGGAGAAGTTGAACTTTTCCATAGATGATTCGCTTAGGTTTACCGTTTTAACCAATATTTCATTTTCATAATCCCGTTCCAATAACCAGAGGATTTCCTTTACCTCATTTTTAACGGCAACGATATGGATTTCCTTCACAAAGCGCAATTCCCTTAGGCCTGCCGACAGGTCTAAAAGTGGAGCGGTTTTTATCATTACTTTTTTTACCTTCCCCAAAATAGTTGCTAGATGATCGGGGACGTTCGGTATGCAATCCGATAATAAAAAGACCTTTCCTTTGGCATCATGCCTGCGGGAAGGGTCTATAAATACCCAATCGAAATCAATGTTTGAAGTTTTTAGAAAATCCATGCCGTCCATGGCATGGCAATGTATATTGTCCTTGCCCATAACTTTATAATTATGGGCAGCGATTTCCGAAAGATCCCTATTTATTTCACAATGGTGTACCTGTTCCATTTTGTGGGCGAAAAAATAACTGTCCACCCCAAAACCCCCGGTCATGTCCAATAGGGTTGTACCACTTACCAGCCCCGATTTATATTGGGCAGTGCTTTCAGAGGAAGTTTGTTCTATGCTCAGTTTGTTGGGGTAGTATATATTAGGGGTGCCATACCAGGTGGGAAGCTTTCCCCTGCACCTGTTCTTGGCTTCTATTTGTTCCGCGATCTCCTTGCCGGTCACCCCCTCAAAATTTAAAGGCCTTAGCAAAAGTGCAATAAGATCGGCCCTTATATGTCCAATTATAAAATCTTGGATTTCAGATGTTAATATATTCTTGTTCAAGGGAGGGTTATAAATTTTTTGTAAGGGACTTTACAATTTTATTATCGTTAAAAAATTCTTTTAAGACTACTTTTATGGCCGTATAGCCAGGTACCGCTATAATCATTCCCGTAACCCCGAGCAACAGGCCTCCGATGATGATGATCAGGAAAATTTCCAAGGGGTGCGATTTTACACTGCTGGAAAAAATGAAGGGTTGGGAAAAAAAGTTATCTACCAATTGGCCAATGATGAACCCGATCATTACATAGCCGGTTTTCGGTAAAATTACGCTGCTAAAATCCGCTCCCACATTACTGGTCATGGTTAAAATGGCCATCAGCAAACCTCCAATAATGGGGCCTACATAAGGGATAAGGTTGAGAAGGGCGCAGAGAAAGGCGATCACTATGGCATTTTCGATCCCAAAAACGAACAGGACAACGGAATAGATTACAAACAGGATCAGGATTTGAAAGACCAGGCCCACAAAATACCTGGAAAGCAAATTTTTGATGGTTTCCATAGAATTTTGAAATCTCATTTCTTTATTGCCGGGGATCAGGGTGAGTATGGATTGCTCAAAAAGCTTGCTGTCCTTTAGAAAGAAGAAGGCTATAAAGAGCACTGAAAACAGTCCTACGCTAAAACTTCCCAATATACCGATAATGGAGTTTAGGAAATCCGGAAGAATGCCAAAGTTAAGGTTCGAGAACAAATGTGAATCCTTAATGCTCTGTTCCAGATCCTCGGATTTAACCCCGGTATATTCCAGGAGTTGACGGTACAAGTCCTCTAAATTGGTCTGTAGGGCATCTATGTTAAGGAGGGATAGGTTCTGCCCTTGTTGAATGAGCAAGGGCACAAATAGGGCAATGACCCCGGCAATGATCCCGACAAGGAATATCATCGTTATAATAACCGCCACGGTATTGTTGAATTTTAATTTCTGGCGAAAAAACAGGACAATGGGCCGTCCTATAAGGCTGGCTACTGCCGCAATGGCTATGTATATTAGAACCGCGCTAATTTTATATAAGAAGGCCAATAGGATTACAATGGCTACAATAATTCCAAGCGCCCTTAATATACCTTCTGCAATGGTCTTTGATGTCATATTATTAGCTTTTAAAAGCGTAGGAGATTATATTGGCTCCCATTTGTAAGGCCTTTAAACGGACCTCTTGGGGGTCGTTGTGCACTTCAGGGTCTTCCCATCCGTCCCCGAGATCGCTTTCAAACGTAAAAAGAAGGATCAGTCGGTTTTGTTCGAAGATACCGAACGCCTGGGGCCGTTTGCCATCATGTTCATGTATTTTGGGCAATCCATTTGGAAATTGGAATTGTTCCTGAAATATAGGATGGTCTGCACCCAATTCCGTAAGCTCCTTGTCCGGAAATACTTTGACAAGTTCTTTGCGCAGATAGGGTTCCATCCCGTAATTGTCATCTATGTGCAAAAATCCTCCTGCCAATAAATAGGTCCTTAGGTTGGCCGCTTCCTCCTCGGAAAAAAAAATATTTCCATGACCGGTCATATGGATAAAGGGATATTGAAAAATATCGGGGCTGCCTACCTCTACTGTTTGCGGCTTGGGGTCCAAGGTTGTCCTAAGTTGTTGATTGCAGAATTTTATCAGGTTGGGAAGTCCGGTAGGGTTGGCGTACCAATCGCCTCCGCCCCCGTATTTTAAAACGGCAATTTCCTGCGCATGTACATTTTCGGTCAAATAAAAAT
Organism: uncultured Arenibacter sp.; assembly: GCA_965652575.1. Lineage (GTDB taxonomy): Bacteria > Bacteroidota > Bacteroidia > Flavobacteriales > Flavobacteriaceae > Arenibacter. The sequence continues at coordinate 16,429 of CBFGWQ010000069.1, forward strand.
GGAATATCAATAGTATTGCAATTAGTTGCTTCATATACACTTGGATAATGGCGGTATTCAAATGTAAGAATATTACCTGGTTAAAAAACTAAAAGGGCTATGTATGGCCTTGGATTTTTATACAGGGCAATTCAATGATTTATGCGAATCAAGTGTTAAAAACGTATGTTGGTTATTAGTAATCCCTTATAAAAGCTCCCCTCTTTTAAAAAGAGGGGTGTCCCGCCAAGGGCGGGACGGGGAGATTATGCGACCAGACCTAGTGTCAAGTCAACGTTTAAATGACGGGTATGGAATGATGGATCTTGAGTTGGGCCAAGGCGCAAAAAACGCACATAGCCGTAGCTACGTAAGGATTTTTGCAACGCAGGAGCGGCTCAAGAGACACATTAAATTTCCCGTAGGTTTAGGCTTGACTGGACACTAGTGTCGTGTCAACCCTACTTTAGCCATCCCAAGTCTTGTCCTTTTTCACCTGGCCTTCGTTAAAAAACGATTCCGTAGCTACGGCTATGCAACATTTTTTTGCCTTGCCCGGATAAAAAATAACGGCGACTTAAACGACACAGTAGCATTGATACGACATATAATCCCGGTTTATCC
>CBFGWQ010000070.1:0-16987 GCA_965652575.1 uncultured Arenibacter sp.
ATTGTACTTTCCGTATTGGGTTGTCCCACAATTTTATAATACTTCATGGAAGACTCCGGAAAACCAATAGAAATTTCTTTAAGTTTATCCTGATTCACCTCATTGGCAAGGTTCAACTTCTTTAGCAGCATCCAATCTTCCTTATTGTTGGAAGACCAGATCTCCACATATTTCACTGGTGAATTCTTTGCTCCGTTAGGAACAACACAGCTAAGAACCACTTCTTTTATATACGGATTGGATTTACTAAAATCGGCAATAGCTATAAGGGGCTTAATGGTAAAGGAAGCCCAAAATTTTGAATAATAATAGGTATTGCCACTAATTTTGGAGTCATCGCCCAAAATTTTTGCCGCCTCGCCAGTATAGGCACTTAAAATTCCGGGATACACTACTTCAAGTGTATCGGGAACAAGGCCCTTATCGTAAAATTCAAATGATGAAACCTCACTCGGCAGCCAGTCGTCCTTATATGCAATAGCCTTTACCATAATGGATCTTTCTCCTTCCAGGTCCAGTGCAATTCCAGATCCAGATTCGTATAGGAGCGATCTTTCGTTGGGTTCGGTTCCATCCAACGTATATCGTATGATAACTCCGTTCATTTTATGTCCCAATAAAATACGGTCACCCGAACCAATAATATTCCTCTCCCCTATCAAGGTAGGCGGTGTCAGGTTTAATTTCTGCTCTGAATCCGGTATATATCCCTGATTCAATGTTACACCTGGTAATTCCTTGCTCAGTAGGGCAATATCCTCGTCCGTTATCTCGGTATTCCACAAAAACAATTCCTTTAAGCCTTCCATCTGCTTTAAATACTTTAAAGAGGCAATATCGATCGAGGTACCTGCCAATGAAAGTGAATGCAATTTAGTGTTAACGACAAGAACTGCCAATGCCTCATTGGTGATTTCGGTAAAGTTTAGTACCAAATGCTCTAAATTTTTAAGCCCGCCAACAAATTGCAGGGTACTGTTATCAATTGGCAAATTGGTCAGATTTAAGTACACCACCTGTTCCTTGATCTTGGCCAAATCGGTTAAAAGCTCCTCTTTATAGGTTCCCCTGCCGTATATGGCAACCTCGATAGCGGGCGAGTCCGGAGATTTTTGGACTACCGACCTATATGGATTGTTGAGCTCTTCAATAAGCTTGGCTCCCGCAAAGCCAAATGTATAAGATTCCTTTTCACTATGGCCATTGAGCCATTTTTTAGCCACCAATTGCTTTAGACTATCTTCCTTTTTTAAAAGTGTATAGGAAATTTCGGTATCGGCACCATTACCTATCCAACTTGTTATCATCTCAATTTCCCGTTCGGTCAATTGGACCTTGCCTTCCGGTGGCATATGTTCTTCATTTTCCATAGGCAGTGCTACCCGTTGTAGCAACAAACTCCCTTCAGGGTCGTGTGCCAACCATACCTCACCATTCTTGCCCCCTCTTGCTATAGCTCCAATATTGGTAAGATCCAGATCGCCCTTATGTTTTTTCGGATTGTGGCAGCTGATGCACTTCGCCTCTAAAATAGGTTCGATATAGGCATCATAAATAGGTGTGCTTTCGTCTATCTGCCTCTTAGCGGCTGCTGTGATCGGTTCCGTCAAAAAATTACTCCCATGTGTCAACCCGGCACCGAAATGTCCTCCAAAAACAACCCCTATAAAACTGAAATACAGCAATACACGGTATACTTTTTTATAACGATACGTCAAAACCAATGCATATACGATAAAACTGATTGCTATTCCAATCCATTTATGTAACGACATCAATTCCGACTCATACCCTTCCAAGGAGAGCAATAATCCCATAATCGTTGCCAGTACCGTAGTAAGGGAGGTCAGCATTAATAAAGCGTAATTTACCTTTTCAAAGGAGATAGTATCCAGCTGCTTTCCAAACAAATTCAACAACACCAAAAGAGCTATGAACGCTACGGGAAAATGCAACAGCAAAGGATGCATTCTTCCCAAGGGCTGCAACCAATAGGGAACCTCCAAATAACTTTCAAAAACCACCAAAAAGGCCAAAAAAATATGTAGAAAGAACAGTATGTTCAGAAAAAGGGGAATAGGTCTTTTCATCTGTTTATGTTTATTACCCTTTTATCAGTTAAATGTAATATCCAAATAATCATTATCGGTTGGTTTGAAAATTTTACTAATGGATATTTCATATTTTTAAGCCAAAAGGTCTTTTACTACATTGCCATGGACATCCGTTAAACGGAACCTTCTGCCCAAATGTTTGTAGGTTATCTTTTCATGGTCCAAGCCCATTAAATGCATAATGGTAGCATGTAAGTCATGAATGTGCACCGGATTTTCGGTAATATTATATCCCAATTCATCAGTTTTGCCATAAGAAATACCGGCTTTTACGCCACCTCCAGCCACAAAAATACTGAAGCATCTCGGATGATGGTCCCTACCATAATTGTCCTTGGTCAATTTTCCCTGACAGTAATTTGTTCTCCCAAACTCCCCGCTCCATATAACAAGTGTTTCATCCAGTAGGCCCCTCTGCTTTAAATCAGTGATCAGGGCCGCGGAGGCCATATCAACATCTTTGGCCTGACCCTGCATCTCACCTACCAAATTGGAATGTTGATCCCAGCCCTGATGGTACAATTGCACAAAGCGGACACCTGATTCCGACAGCTTCCTGGCCAACAAACAGTTGGCCGCATAGGTTCCTGGCACCATACAATCGGGACCGTACATTTTTTTAATATGGTCAGGCTCTTTGGAAACATCGGTAATTTCAGGAACGGCAGTCTGCATTCGATATGCCATTTCATACTGTTTAATTTTTGCAGGAATTTCCGGGTCTCCAAACTCTTTATACCCCAATTGGTTCAAAGAAGCCAAATGATCCAACATGGCACGACGTGATTTTCTATCCATCCCATTAGGGTCGTTCAGATATAAAATGGGATCCTCACTGGCACTTAATTGTACTCCTTGATGTGAACTGTCCAAAAATCCGTTCGACCACAGTTTCGAATATACCCCTTGTCCGTTACCTTTCCCTTTTGATAACAATACACAATAGGCCGGCAAATTTTTATTTTCGCTACCCAGGCCATAACTGAACCAAGAGCCTATACTGGGCCGGTTTCCCACTTGTGCCCCCGTTTGCATAAACGTTAAGGCAGGATCGTGGTTAATGGCATCGGTATGCATACTTTTTATTACGCAAATATCATCGGTAATCTTAGCAATGTTCGGAAACAGATCACTTACCCAAGTTCCAGACTGTCCGTATTGCTTAAATCCAAATTTTGAACCCACCAAGGGAAATGATTTTTGTCCGGCCGTCATCCCTGTCAATTTTTGGTTTCCCCTTACCGATGGAGGCAGGTCCTGCCCGAACATTTCATTCAATTTGGGCTTATAGTCAAAACTTTCCAATTGGGATGGAGCCCCGTTCTGAACCAGTAGAATAATGCGCTTTGCCCTAGCTGCAAAATGCTTCAGCCCCAATGGCAATTGATCTTCGGCACCTCCTTTTCCGGACAATAAATCCGGCATCAACAATGATCCCAATGCCACACTGCCAAAACCTAATGCCATTTTACCCAAAAAATGCCTACGGTTAGTGTTCAAATGATGTTCAAAAATTTCCTTTTCCATATGTTGTACTATTTAGGAAGTTCATCAACTTTTAACTATCGTTTCTTCCATGTTATATATTGTGTGGATAATCTGCATTAGCGCGGCTACCTTTACAACCTCCCTATCCTTAGCGGCCGGAAATTCCCCAACATCAATAAATGCTGTTGCCTCCTCAGGTTTTTCCATAAACACGGACAACTGTTCATCATAATAACCAAGTAACATCTCTTTCTCCGAGGGCTTTATGGTTCTACATACGATTGTACGGAATGCTTTTTCAATTTTTTCTGCAACCGTACTTTCCTCTTGCAATAAATTTTCCGAAAACACCCGTGCCGACTCCAGGATAGTGGGATCGTTAAGTATTATCAACGCCTGGAGGGGAGTCATTGTCGACTGTCTTTGTACTTCACACTGGTCACGTGTGGCAGCATCAAAAGTTAGCTGTACAGGAGGCAATGTCGTTCGTTTTATAAAAATATAAATACCCCTTCGGTACAGGTCCTTGCCGTGATCCTGTACATAATTGGCCAAAACTCCCCTTCCCGAGCTGGCTGCTTCCCACAATCCGTCCGGCTGATACACTTTTACACTTCGTCCCCCAATCTCGGGATTTAACAGCCCACTTGTAGCCAAGGCATGGTCGCGCACCATTTCGGCATTGAAACGCAAACGCGACATTCGGGATAAATATTTGTTTTCCGGATCCATGGCCAGTTTCTCTTTACTTATCACCGATGATTGCCTATACGTGGAAGACATAACTATTTTCTTGATCAAGCGTTTCATATCCCAATCATTTTCCATAAAATCTGCCGATAACCAATTTAATAAGTTTACATGGGTAGGCAAATCGCCCTGCATACCAAAATCCCCGGATGACCTCACGATACCCGCCCCAAAAATCTCTTGCCACATTCTGTTTACAAACACTCTACTGGTCAGAGGGTTCTTTTTGTTGAACAACCATTTTGACAATCCCAAGCGATTGCGTTCATAACCATTGCCACCAAACTCTAAAACCGACTTTGGTGTCCGGGCCGTTACTTCTTCCCCAACATCATCATAGACACCACGGTTTAGTACGTGCGTAGTTCTTACATCGGGTCTCTCCTCTACCACCATTACGTCTATATCCTCCACTTCCTTCTTATTGACAAAAGGAAGTTCATTTTCAACAACCTCATCGGTAATTGTAATAAAAGGGGCCTCTGCCAATATTTCACCTTTATTTTCCCTAGGGGGCATTCTATCGAAAAAGGCAAATGTGCTGAAATAATCCTTTTGGGAAATGGGATCATATTTATGATCATGACATTTGGCGCACTCCAAGGTCAATCCCAAAAATGCCTTTCCAAACGTATTGGTCCTGTCGGTTACATTTTCTACCCGAAATTCTTCCTCAATTATACCCGCCTCCTGATTTATTTTATGGTTTCTATTAAACCCCGTGGCCAAAATTGTCTCCAGGTTCTTCTGCGGGAGCAAATCGCCCGCTAATTGATAGGTAACAAATTTCTCATAACTGTAATTCTCGTTGAAGGCATGAATCACCCAATCCCGCCACGGCCACATCGTTCTCAACTGGTCATTTTGAAACCCATGGGAATCCGCATACCGTGCGACATCCAACCAGTGACCTGCCATTTTCTCACCATATTGTTCACTGGCCAATAATGCATCTACAATTTTTTCATAGGCATCCTCAGCTTCATCCGTAATAAATTTTTTCTGCATTTCAGGTGTTGGGGGCAGCCCGGTAATATCCAGGGAAACCCTTTTTAACAGTCGCTCTTTATCCGCTGTTGGATTGGGGGTCAGACCTACATCCCCTAATTTTTGCAATATAAAATAATCGATCTCATTGTTTGCCCAATCCCCGTTCTTTAACGTTGGCAGCTCCGGTTTTTCCACCGCCATAAAGGCCCAATGGGGTTCATAGGTTGCTCCTTGCTCGATCCACTTTTTTAAAATACCGATTTCATAAGCGGACAATTTTAAATTGGAGTCTTTGGGAGGCATTAGCTCGGTACTGTCCTCAGCAGTTATTTTTTGGTAGAGAACGGACTTTTCAAGATTTTTAGGGACAATGGCGAATTCGTTTTCCCTGTCCTTGAGCGCTTTATAGGCTCCTTCAGGGGTATCCAACCGTAGATCCTCGGCCCGCTTATTGACATCCGGCCCATGACAGGCAAAGCATTTATCGGATAATATAGGTCGGACATCAAAATTATAATCCACCAGCTCGGGAATTTTTTTGGATGGAATTGCCGTATATTCCGCCCCTTTTTTGCATGAGATTGGAACATTGCACAATAGGACAAGGTAAAATATATATGGTATTTTCTTGGGATTGAATTTTTGTTTTATGATTTTAAGGGCCAATAGGGCCAAAAAGAAAACAATAAGTACCATATTCATTTTAAAATTATTTGAAATCCTCGTTTGGAACATATATTGGCATAGGTCAAACTTTGGCAATTTACAGAATTCCTTTTAAGACCTTAGTATACTTGGCCATAACCTATATTCAAACGTGAAAATTTAATTTTCCATCAATATTAATAAAAGGGTAATGCACTCTTTCAAGTGCACTACCACAATTGACCCAAAATATCCCAAACTTTACAAAATACTTACAATTTATTGTACTATATATCAGTACCCGGGGTTTTGTTCCAAATTGGGGTTTACATCCATTTCAGATTGTGGAAATGGCCATAAGTAATGTTTGGCAGGGTTAAAAACGCGGGGCGTGCCACTATTGGGCTCCACCAATGTATTGATGTAGGTCTCTGCCAATTTCCATCTTCTAATATCGCTGTATCTTATCCCCTCCATTGCCAATTCAACTCTTCTTTCATTCCATATCCGTGCCCTCATTTCATCTTTTGTCAATTCATCAGGTAGGGGAGGCATATCAATTCCTGTCCTTCCCCGTACAGCATTGACCGCATCATAGACCCCCGTAGTGGGCCCGTCAATTTCATTTGTTGCCTCGGCATAATTCAACAACACCTCGGCATACCTCAACAATATCCAGTCATGCTCACTTCTGGTAGCATAATCAACGGGCAATACTTCTACATCGGCTCCTTTGGTAGGCATATATCCGGTGACGGAAGGATTGTTGTACGCATATGGAACAACTTCCCCGGAGGCCTTAACCGCCGGATCATCGAATGGTTTTAAGGTATATTCCAACCTTGGATCCCGGTTTAATTTATAATTGGCCGGATCATAGAGGGGAGATTCACTAATCGGCAGCCCATCTATGCATTCAAACGCATCCCTCAGCTCTTCCCTTGGATTCCAAATCCCATGCCATTCAATTCTAATATCCTGTTCATTGTAATTATCCGGATTTAGATATCTGGTCGAAAACATAATTTCCGGATTCGCATCCTGCCCATATGCCAGGAACATATTTTTAAAATCATTGGAAAGGCTGAATTTCCCTTCGATCATTACCTGATTGGCAGCTGCGGCCGCACCCGGCCAATCGCCCTGAAAAAGCAATACCCTTGATTTAAGTGCCAATGCAGAACCTTTTACAGCATGTCCGGTACTGCTGTAATCCGTATTGGGCAGCTGGGCAATAGCAACGTCCAAATCTGTGATAACCTGGGCAATTACCTCCTCTTTGGAACTTTGGGCCACCTTGGCCTCCTCTATATTTTCAAAAGGTTCGGTATATAATGGCACCCCCCCATAATAATCGGTCAAAGTAAAATAAAACAACGCCCTTAGAAATAGCACCTCTGCCTTATAAATATCTATGGTAGCCGAAGGTATCGGGGCCTTATCTATATTGGCCAGGAAAAAATTACATGAGGCGATCCCTTTGTAACAATCGGTAAAAACGGATGAAATAAGTCCCCCGGACGTGGATTCTATAAGCCCCAAAGCCATATTCTGGGCATTGCCGCTGCCATTGCTGGCCTCTCCCGCAAGAACATCCAAACTCATCCTACTTTCAAAATTAAAGGTTGAATTGTTCAAACGGGCATAACAACCGGCCAAGGCCATGTCGGCATCATTCTGTGTATTCCAGAACGTAGGACTGGATATCTCGGTCAACGGATTTTTATCCAAAAAATCTTTCTCGCATGACAGTGTAAAAAGAGCCAATAGAACAATTATGGAACCTACTACCTTGTCCCTATTCATATATATCTTCATAATATTGTATTTTAAGATTAAATTTTCAATTTAACTCCCATGGTGTATGTTGTCAACTGGGGATAGGCCGTAAACCATCCCGTATTGGCCTTTTCGGGATCCGACCCCGGCCATTTCGTGAAGGTAAGGAGATTGTCTCCGGACATATAGATATTAAGACCTTGTAAGCCAATCGTTTTACATAATTCCTTAGGTACGTTATATCCGATGGACAAGTTCTTCAACCGGAGATAGGAAGAATCCAATAGCCAATAGGTGCTTGGCGTTCCCGTGACAGGCCCATATCCGTGAACGTACATTGCAGGATGGGAATTCGTAGAGCCTTCCCCTGTCCATCTATTGTTCACAAAATCAACCGTTGGGGGAGATCCCTGTTGGTAAGGTGAAAGGGCCCATCCACCTTGGATATATGCTTTGGACCCTTCAACCCCCTGGAAAAATAATGACAGATCAAAGTTTTTCCAGCTAAGGTCGAGCGTACCTCCATAAAAGAATTTAGGATAGGCTCCGTCTACCACGACCCTATCGTCGGCATTTATGGCACCATCCCCATTTGCATCCTTAAATTTAAGGTCTCCCGGTTTTGGATTGAAGGGATGGACAGGTGCCGCATCTATTTCAGCCTGGTTTTGGAATATTCCATCAAATTCGATCAAATAATGGGAATTAAACGGAAGACCTACCTGTGTAGTGGTATTTCCATAAGTTGGAGACAAGATTTCCAACACTTCGTTTTTGTAACTGGAATAATTAATACTGGCCTTATACGAGAAATCCCCAAAACTTTTTTGACTGGCAAGGATAAGGTCGATACCCGTGTTCTTCATTTTTCCAAAGTTCACTGTTGGGGCGGACAGACCGATACTGGCCGGCACCGGAATCTGATAAAGGATATCATCGGTAACTTTATCATACCAGTCGAAAGTAAAACTAAATAACCCATTGAGCATACTAAAATCAATTCCGATGTCCGTCATAGTGGTTGTTTCCCATTTAAGGCTGCGATCTACCATTCGGTTCTGGATAACACCTGGTTCTGGATTGATAAACGGGTAGGAAGTGGTGGACAATACTTCCTGATAAGGATAAAGCCCAACATTTTGATTGCCCAATTGGCCCCATGAAGCCCGGATTTTCAGGTTATCCAACCAATCAACGTTATCCATAAACGTTTCTTCAGAGACCCTCCAACCCCCTGATAAGGAAGGAAAGAACCCCCATCGTGTATCGGGTGAAATTCTGGAAGTACCATCGTACCGGACATTGGCTTCCAGTAAATATTTGCCCTTATAATCATAAGCGGCACGACCAAAATACGATTGTATCGCCCATTCCGTTGCCCCTCCCCCTGTAGATTGGCCATTGGAGGCACCGGCATCAAGTTCTTTCAGTTCGTAGGTCGGAAAGTTAATTCTCTGACCTCTGAGATATCTGTCCTTAAATCCTTCTTGATTATACCCTATCAATACGCTAAGGCTATGATCGTTAAAGGTCTTGGCAAAATTTAGGGTCGAATAAAATGTAGACAACTTGCTCGTAGTCCATCTATCCTCTACACCCAAGCGCCAAGTAGCATTATTATGGGCATATGTCCCATCTTTAAAATAATAGTTGTCTACCGGATGCTCGTGGTTCTTATACTGATTATTGTCAATAGTAAGCGCATATTTGGAATTCCACGTCAAGTCTTTTGTTAGATTGACCTCACTGTAGAACTGGGGCAAAACATTATACCTGGTCTCCGTCATCAGGCCACTTGCATCCTGCGCATCAGGGTTCCTAACAGTCCATTCGGCAATATCCGAACTATAACGGGCTACATATCCGGTACTTCCGTCCGGTAACGTCATAGTTGGGGTATAATTGGGCCCTGCACCATAAATGGCAAGTATCTGATAGTCTACATTATTGTCCCAGTTACTTCTGGTAATGTTCTTATTGACAAACTGTATGTCTCCCCCGATCTTGATCCAGTCATTCAGTCTGGAATCTACGGTAACCCGTCCATTAAACTTTTGATATTCATAATTACTGGTAATACCGGGCTGATCCAGATACCCCAGGGAAGCACTGAAAACCGTATTTTCGTTTCCTCCACTTATACGAAAAGACTGGTTATGTACAATGGCAGTTTTAAAAGTATGGTCGATCCAATTGAAATTGGGATAATTTACCGGATCATTGGGATTGTTCCTAAAGCCATCTATTTCCTCTTGTGTAAAATGTGGTGCCTGACCATTCCTAACCCTGGCTTCGTTCCAAAATTGCATGTAATCTGCAGAATTGTACAACAATTCGGGCAATCTGCTAGCGCTCTGTGCTTGAACATTTCCGTGATAATCTATGACAAGACTACCTGCCTTGCCCTGTTTTGTAGTTATCAGGATAACCCCATTGGCGGCACGGGCACCATAAATTGCACTTGAGGCGGCATCTTTTAATACAGAAACCGATTCTATATCATTTGGGTCGAGGTTGGACATATCCCCACTTACCCCGTTTATTAATACCAATGGATCACTTCCTGCCCCACTAAATGTCCCTACGCCCCTAACCCGCAACGTATTTCCTTCATCTCCCGGTTTACCGGAGGAAGATGAAACCTGAAGCCCAGGAACCCTGCCCTGTAAAAGATTCTCAACATTGGCGGCCGGTCTTTTGATAAGTTCCCCGGAACTGACCGTTGCAACGGAACCCGTAAGATTCTCTTTCTTTTGTGTACCATAACCAACCACAACCACCTCTTCCAGACCGGCAGCATCCTCTTCCATACCAACTACTATATTTGTCTGTCCGCCAAGTGGAACTTCCTTGGTTGCAAATCCAACATATGAAACCACCAATACTGCATTCTCATTTTCCACGGCAATCGAAAAATTTCCGTCAAAATCTGCTTGGGTCCCATTAGCAGTACCTTTTTCAAGAATATTGGCACCTGGTAACGGAGTTCCGTCCTTATCGGTTATGGTACCGTTTACCTGAAATTGGAATTTCTTTCCCAGAATTGTTTTGGAACCAAAATCAGAAAGGGGATCGATCTGTTTTTTTTTGACTACAATGGTCCCGTCATCCGTAAAATTGTAAGTGAAACTAATGGGGGACAAACATTTGTCCAGTAAATCCCCAGCCTTTATCACTCCTTTTTTAAGGGCTATATCCGGAGCTATTTTAATAAGATCATGCCTGTAAATAAATTTATAATCAGTTTGTTTGTTAATTAATCGGAAAGTCTGTTTTATCGTCAGGGTCATATCCGTATCAATTAAGATATCGGCATTTTGAGCCTCCCCATTTATTGAATTCAAGGCAAATGAAATCGAGCAAAAAAGGAAAATAACGGATTTCATAATAAATCGTGAAAAAACTTTGCCCAAAAGGCAAGGTGGTCGATTGATTGGTTTAATTTTCATAAATTTGTAATGGTTTAGTTAAACATTGTTTTAATTGATCTACTGGGAAAAAGGCCATAGCTGTGGAAGGTGCTGGCCTTTTCCTTATTTTATTTAATAATAATTGTTTTATCGTTAATCTCAAATTGTAACTGTCCTTCACTGGTGGCCTCTATAAGTTCAAGAATATCTTCTACGGCCTCCGTTCTTTCCAAAATCCCTGTAAATACAAACTTCTTTTGTTTGGCATTAGCAAAAACCACCTCCGTATCATACCATCTTGAAAGGACTGTGATTATTTCTTCCAAAGGTTTTTCGTTAAATGTAAACAACCCGTTCACCCAGGATATTTCCTGGGCCACATCAATGTCCTCAATGTTGATCGTGCTTCCAAGATGGCTGATTACAGCCTGCTGATTTGGGCTAAGGGTTTTACTTAGCCCGCCTTTTTCAATTCTTATTTTTCCTTCCACCAAAGTAGTGGCCATTATAGTATCGTTAACATAGGCCTTAATATTAAATTCCGTACCCAATACATCTATTTCCTGTGATTTGGTAAGTACATGAAACGGGGACCCTTTATGTGCCGTACTGGGCGAAACCTTAAAATAAGCTTCTCCGTAAATCAATTCCACCTTACGGGTCGTGCCATCGATAAAATTTACCGGATATTTCAATTTAGTTTCAGAATTTAACCAAACTTCCGTACCATCGGATAATTGGACAAAGAACTGGCCTCCCCTTGGTACGGTCAAGTAATTATGAGACCGTCTTTGATCTGCCCCTTTATTTTGCCCCTTGTCCGCATATACCAATTCTTTCCCATTGCTGCTGATCTTACCATTCTCAAATTTTTTTCCTTTCTCCAATGCTACCTCATCCCCGTTTTCCAAGGTAAGGGTAGCTTTATCGGTACCTGCTACAATGGTTTGGGAACTCTTGTCAACCTCAGGTTCAATTTTATCATTAGTATTGTAAGTTAGGTAAAAAGCTGCACCGAATACTATTAAAACAGAGGCTGCAACTGCCATTCTCTTGTATTGATTAATCCGTCTTATACGTTTATTCTTTTTAAGGCGGTACCTTACAACTTCCTTTGCTTTATTTACATCGTATTCTGTCATGGATAGTGTACTTAAATATTGTGTTTTAACTAGCTTACCAAAAATTCTTAACCATTCATCTTTTTTGAGCATATCTTCCAAACTCTCCAACTCGGAATGATTGGCTTCCTGATTTAAAAACTTAACGATTATCTTTTCTATTTCGGCCATTTGAGTATTAACACATATACACCTAATACGTTCTAAATTTAAATACCCCTCTATTTTTTGTGTATTTTTTTTAGATATTCAAAAAATATTTTTTGTAATATTGAGAATAACCAATTTTAATGGACCCTCAAAAAAACCAATATTTAACCGAAAGATTAATTTCAGGGGATTGCAAAGCCTACGATTTGTTAATGAATTCTTACTACCAGCTTTTGTGTGTCTATGCCCAATCTTTGTGCCATGATCATGCCATGGCCGAAGATATAGTTCAAAACGTATTTGTTAAGATTTGGGTTAAGAGAAAAAAAATTAATCCAGACTTATCCATCAAGAGTTTTTTATATAAATCGGTCTATAATGAGTTTATTGATCAATACCGAAAAAACAAACCTGTGCTGTATTTGGAGAAAAAATATTTTGAAGCTATTGACGTGGCAGTAGAAATGGAAACTGAAGAATTGGATGCCCTTATAAAATTGATGAATGCCGAAATTGATAATTTACCCTCTAAATGCAAGGAAATATTTTTGTTGAACAAAAAGGAAGGTCTTACCCATACGGAAATATCGGAATACCTTCATATCTCCATAAAGACCGTGGAGGGCCATATAACCCGGGCCTTTAAAATCCTGACCGAAAAGCTGGGCACCAAAATGGAAACGGTATTGTTTTTCCTTTTTAATTTTAACAATTCTAAGGGAAAACCATTGATGGAATGAAGTTTTCCCCTTTCCGAACAGATGAAAACATCCTATGCTCCGGATGGTATGGAATAAGGAAAAAACAAGGCCTTACATTTCCTACTTTAAAAGTATTGCTATAATAATCCCTGCTAATAACTTTGGGCTCCTATAAGCAGTAGTCCAAACCGGAAGGCCCTTGTCCCTTCCGTCTTCCCCTGTGTCGAAGCCCTTTGCCCTAAACAAGGAAAGAATCAATTTCCTTTTTTCCAGATCCCGCCATAGGGATTATCAATTTAATGGAAACCCATAATATACTACTTCCATTGGATAAGGGAAGGTGGACCCTACGACAGCAACGGAAGGGATATAAAATTTTGAATGTCATAATTTTATGAAGAATTAAAAATATAATCCGCCAAGTGAAGACATCTTACTTCAAATAACCATCCAACGCAAACATTTCTTAAACTATTAGACCACATTTCCAAAAACCAATTTAATCCAAAGTGCTATCTTTAAATTTTATTTCAAGTCCCAACGTACAACAATATGGAACAATCGATACCACTTCTAAAAAACAGTATCCTATTCTTACTCCTTTTATGTCTTTGTCAACCCTCCTTTTCACAGGAAAAAGAAGAAACCAAAAAAGACAAATGGAATGTCAATACCCCTGCACTGCCCTTTAAACAGGTCTCCATTACCACCAACGAAGGGTCCTGGATAAGTCTGGATGTAAGTCCGGACGGCGGTCAGATCGTTTTTGATATGCTGGGCGATATCTATACCATGCCCATCAACGGGGGCACTGCTACCCTGATTCGGGGCGGACATGCCTATGAGGTGCAGCCCAGGTATAGTCCGGATGGCAAACACATCAGCTTTACCAGCGATGCCGGTGGAGGCGATAATATTTGGAAGATGAACACCAACGGTTCCGAAGCCGAACAGATTACCAAGGAAGATTTTAGATTGGTAAACAATGCGGTCTGGTCTATGGACGGAAACTATATATTTTGCAGAAAACATTTTACCTCCACCCGTTCCCTTGGCGCTGGCGAAATATGGATGTACCATAAATCGGGTGGAAAGGGCATTCAACTTACCAAAAGGAAAAATGACCAGCAAGATGTTGGCGAACCCTGGGCATCTCCGGATGGCAAATATGTTTACTATAGTGAGGACGTTTATCCAGGAGGCTCTTTTCAGTATAACAAGGATCCCAATGACCAGATCTATGCCATTAACCGTTATAACCTTGAAAACGGAGAAATAGAAAGAGTAACGGGCGGACCGGGAGGGGCCGTTCGTCCCGTAATTTCTCACAAGGGGGATATAATGGCCTTTATAAAAAGGGTAAGGGAAAAAACGGTGCTATACCTGCACGACCTTAAAACCGGAAGGGAATGGCCCGTATACGACCAACTTAGCAAGGACCAACAGGAAGCATGGGCCATATTTGGCCCTTATACGGGATTCAATTTTACCCCGGATGATAGTTCCATCATTATATGGGCCCAGGGAAAAATCAAAAAAATTGAACTCAAATCCTTAAAGGCTACGGATATTCCCTTTAAGGCCACGGCAGAACACAAAATTGTAAAGGCCCTAAAATTTAAAAACAATGCCGCGCCGGATACCTTTACCGCAAAGGCCATACGCAATGCGGTTACCTCCCCCGACGGAAAAACGCTCATATTCAATGCCGCCGGTTACCTGTGGAAAAAAACTCTCCCCAACGGTACCCCCTCCCGACTGACCACAGGAACGGATCTGGAATATGAACCTGCCTTTTCCAAAGACGGAAAATACCTGATATATGTAACTTGGAACGATGAGCATATGGGTGCCATACATAGGTTGGACCTCACATCCAGCAAAAACCGCCCAGTTAAACTGACCACCGACAAGGCCATTTACAGGGAACCCAACTTTTCCCCTACAAACAACAACCTTATTGTTTACAGGGAAGAGGAGGGCAATCAACATCAAGGTTACGTACATACCAAAGAGCCCGGAATTTATCTTATGGAGGTAAGTGAATCCAGAAAAGCCGGCATCACCTCCAGTAAAAAATTAGTAGTGAAAGAAGGTGAATTTCCCAGCTTTAACAAGGATGCCACTAGAATTTACTACCAAACGGGGGGATATCTTTTGGGGAATATCACCAAGACCCTAAAATCTGTCAACCTTCAGGGCAAGGAAGAACGGGAAATTGTTAAATCCAAATACGCACAACGAATCATCCCCAGTCCGGATGATAATTGGTTGGCCTTTACCAATCTGTACAAAGTTTATATTGCAGCCCTTCCCAAAACGGGCAATACCATTGAATTGGACGGCAAGGCCACCAATGTTCCCGTGGCCCAAGTAGCACGGGATGCCGGCATTAACCTGCATTGGTCCCCCAATAGCGACTCACTAAATTGGACTCTGGGCGATGCCTATTTTAATACCGGAATCAACCAACGGTTCAGCTTTTTGGAAGGAGCTCCGGATAGCATCCCGGCCATGGATACCTTAGGCCTTAAAATAGGTCTTAACCTATCTACGGACAGACCAAAGGGTAACCTTGCCTTTAAAGGTGCCAGGATCATTACCATGAACAATGATGAAGTGATAGAAAACGGCACCATCATAATCAATGGCAATACAATTATGGCCCTTGGTTCCGGTGATGCGGTCAACATCCCTGCCGATGCCAAAATTTTGGATGTCAGCGGCAAGACCATTATGCCCGGATTAGTGGATGTACATGCCCATCTCAGTCATTTTAGATATGGGTTAAGTGCCCAAAAACATTGGCCCTATTATGCCAATTTGGCCTATGGGGTAACCACTACCCACGATCCTTCCGCCAATACGGAAGTAGTATTCTCCCAGTCTGAAATGGTAAGGGCCGGCACCATGGTGGGCCCCAGAATATTCTCTACCGGGGTTATTTTATATGGAGCGGATGGCGACTTCAAAGCTACGGTGAACAATTTGAAGGATGCCAGATCGGCTATTCTAAGGACCAAGGCCTTTGGTGCCTTTTCCGTAAAAAGCTACAATCAACCCAGAAGGGACCAAAGACAACAGATCATTAAAGCCGCCCACGAAAAACACATTGAAGTGGTACCTGAAGGGGGATCTACCTTCTTTCACAATATGTCCATGATTCTGGACGGACACACAGGAATTGAACACAACATACCCGTAGCTCCCATATATGAAGACGTCCTCCAATTATGGGCAGCCAGCGAAACGGCCTACACCCCTACCCTGATCGTTAATTACGGCGGCCTGAGCGGGGAATACTTTTGGTATCAGACTACCAATGTATGGGAAAATGAAAAGCTTTTAAAGTACACCCCAAGAAGTATAATAGATGCGCGCTCCAGACATCGGACCATGGCACCCATCAAGGAATATGAAAACGGTCATATCCTAGTTGCCAATGCTACCAAAAAATTGGCCGATGCGGGCGTAAAGATAAACCTAGGTGCCCATGGGCAGTTACAGGGTCTTGGTGCACATTGGGAGCTTTGGATGTTGGCCCAAGGGGGAATGAGCAATATGGAAACCTTAAAGGCAGCCACGATTAATGGGGCCTCCTACCTTGGAATGGAAGAACAGCTAGGGTCTTTGGAAGAAGGGAAGTTGGCCGACCTCATCGTATTGGACAAAAACCCTTTGGAGGATATTCAAAATTCCAATTCGGTAATCTATACTATGATCAACGGGCGCTTATACGATACGGAGACCATGAACGAGGTCGGAAACTATGACAATCCCAGAAGTCCGTTCTATTGGGAGATGAGCGACTATGCCCCTGCCTTTGATTGGCACGGGGA
>CBFGWQ010000071.1:0-16930 GCA_965652575.1 uncultured Arenibacter sp.
GATTTCATTTCTACATCATCCGTAGGTAAAGCCAGTTTTAGTTATGGGCACTTTCTTACCTTGCTATTTCGGTTTTTATAAGGTTAGTGATATATCGGCTTTATGTATTTCAATAGGGAATTCAATAAGGATGGCAGGCTCTTCCCGATAGTCTGCCAAAGACTTGATGGTATAGGAATAGCATAATTTGTGTTTTTCATAAAAAAGTTCGTTCCTTATTTCAATCTCACATAAAATGTAAGAAAAAACTAATTTAAAATAAGGTTTATGTAACAAATAATTTGTAATTTGAAAGAGACTTAAGAGAATATTATATATGGGGTTTCACATAACAACTATAAATCGCCTTTTGGCAAAATTGGGGAAAAACACCTTCATTTATTTGCCGCTTTATTAATCCTTATCTCACTAATAAAGCGGCAGCAAATTTTAAGAGATGGTTTTAATTAATATTCAGCTTTAATCAAATAATTATGAATTCAATATTTAGTTTTTTTGCTATTGGTATTTTTGCTTTTTTTTCAACAACGACAGCTGTTGATCAACCGGATAAGATTTCCGAAGCCGACAAAAAACCTCTTACTACGCTTAGTGGTACCATCAATATAGATGTTGATGGTGGTTTTATTACACATTCCTATCCTGTAACGGGTACAGCTGGGGTAAATAACATTATCCGTAAATTATATGTTGGGAACAACTCTTCCGAAGGCTTATGGTCTGGAAGTGGTTATGGAACATCAAGTGTATGTGTGGAAGATTCAAGTCCACATGAAATTAGAGTAGAATACACTCCAACCTCTTCAGGTTTTGTAATCAATTTAGAAGTTGACACTACTTATAGTCCAACGAGCTATTGTTATTAAATCATAGAAAAGCGGGACCAATACTAATTGGTCCCGTTTTTATTTATATTAAACATTATTTTACTCGATAATCGAGATTTATACTCTGACGCTTGCCCGCCGTATCCGTTCAGGCAGGTGTCGAAATAAAACTTGAATTTTCTTTCAATGTCTTGTTGGCCTGCCTTTGTTGGCAGACAGGCTTGCCCCTAGGTAGTTTACTGCTTTTTGGTAATGATGGCCAAGTTCTTATAAACTAATGAATAATAGGTGATAATATTTATACCATACTTTATGGGGAGTAGAAGCAATGTGAACCATCATTGCCATTTTATCGCTAATGTCTTAATTTCTTCACAGGTTCATAACAGTTCAAAAAATTTTGAAAATATGTTGTGGGGACACCGATTAATGGTGGCCTTGTAGTTTGTGTTATTGTATTTCCAGAATCTATCTTTATATCTTCGCGTTTGTAATTGCCCAATAAGCTCAGTTAGTGAATCTTATAAATATGATAAAAAAAGCCCTGGGATATTTCCCAGAGCTTTTTAAAAACTAACTCAAAACTCAATAAATAAATAAAACCCAATTCTATTTTTAACACCATCTGCAGGCTCAAATACCTGCACTAGAGGAGTTGTTTTACCAAGGCTTGGTTACTCCTTGAACAATCCATGGTTTGGACCAAGGGGTGTCATTTTCGTATTTTCCGGGCACATCGTTGGTGTGGCTGGTTGTTTCCAATGCAGATAATGCTGCATTGTAATTGGCTTCGTTAATGTTTCTTTCCTGATCAGGATACTGAAAACGAACCGGGATTACGGTCGATAGGGCAAAAGGTCCGGTCTGTAGATCGGGAAGTCCGGTACGTCTCCAATCCAAATATGCCTCAGAAGCGGTAGCAAAGTTGGCAATCCATTTCTGTTCCATGATCTGGGCCAAGGTACCATCATAGGCTACACCTGCATTGTCTATATAATCGGCATATTCGTTACCAATACCCCAGGTTTCCATAGAAGCCTGTATCCCTTTGTTATAGTTGCCCTGGGCATCGGAACCCCAACCTCTAAGAGCAGCTTCCGCTTTTAGGAAACAAACTTCGGCATAGGACATGATCCTGGCCTTTAAGTATTCGCCACTGGCTTCTCTAAACTGATCGTTCATTAGGGAGACATGTACATTGCCGCCCCCTTGTACCGGGTTAGGGTTCAGGTTATAGGTATATGGTTCCGATCCTTGATAGGAAACGGGAATACCCACATACACGCTGCTGGTATCGATTAAACTTAACCCGGCCAAACGATCGGCCTTCCAGGTATTTTTGTCATATATTTTTAGACCATTATCAGCAAGCGTTTCCTCGTTGATATAACGAATACCGTCAACGACCACATCATCTTCCCCACCGGGAACGTCTGCGGCGGCCACAACTTTAATGGGAATGGCAACAGGCGCGAACCAAATATTGGCCCTTGGGTCATTAAGTTCCCTTAATCTATCGGTAAAAGTAGTACAGGGCTTTACACGGGTAAAGCTGGATGCCCCTCCAGTAGTACCGTTACTTGGCTGGGCAGTTGAACCCGATGTACCGGTATAGGCCATAGCACACTCCTCATCCACACTGCTGATCAAAGGTTTTGCCAAGGTGGCCGTTACGCCCGCTTGTGCATAAGAGGGGTCTTTTTCCGATAATCGCATGTAATAACGTAGGGCCAGGGAGTTGGCATATCTCATCCATTTTTCAGCATCGCCTCCAAAGAAAACATCTTGGTTGGCAGCAAAGGTCTCCAGGTTGTCCATGTTGCTGGATATGGAAGCTGCAGCAGCTACAAAATCGGCAATGGCCCCCTTATAAACCGTTTCCTGGGAATCGTATGTTGGTAGAATAACATCCTCATCAGCCTGTACCGCATTGGAATACGGTACGTCTCCATAGTAATCTGCCAAGGTAACAAAGTTCTGCGCCATTAATATTTGGGCTATGGCCTCATGTAAAGTATACCCTAATTCCTGAGACCGTTGTAGTGCCAGTTTGGCACTACGCAAGTTTCCGTAGTAGGTGTCCCATCCGTTACCTTCCCAATCGTAATTGTTATTGCCCCAAGAATCTTTTTGGGTGTATTGCACAAAGGCCGATAGTGGATCACTATATCCTTTATTGCCCACGTCCAAAGCAGTATTTACCATCACTTGCGTTAATAAAAAACTTGGATTGCCCTGGCTGGGATCTACCCCGTTGGGGTTTTGGTTAATTTCTGTAAGGTCATTGTCGCACGAAGTAGCGGACACTAGACAAACTACGAGAAATAGTTTAAATATCTTATTTATTTTACTCATGATCTTTTGTTTTTTGTTTAAAGTGCCTAATTAGAAACTTACGTTAAGCTTGAAACCTACTGGAATGGTAAATGGACTAATGTTAAAGCGCTCTATACCTTGCTTAAATTGGATACCACTTCCTCCTTGTGTACTTGCTTCGTGCTGGAAAGCCATCTCAGGGTCGATTCCTATATCGGCCTTGGTCCATAGGATAATATTTCGGCTAAATAGGGAGATATTCAAATTTTGAAGTCCTATTTGTTTGATATGTTTACTTGGCACGGAATAAGTAAGCGAAATTTCCCTTAATTTTAAGAAATCGGAATCAAAAGTTGCATTCCTGGTAAAGTCCCATCCGTAATGATCTTGGTATCTTGTATATACCGTACCAGGGCCACCAAGGTTCTCGGCAGTGGCCACAAAGTTGCCATTTTCGTCATAATCCCCTTGTACCCCCGGCATAAATACTCCATCGTTCAAGGTAATACCACCTTCGGTATAAGGAAAACCGCCCTCTGCTGCGGTAGGCCCACCTACCAGTACATAGAATTCACCATCTTCTGAAAGGAATCGGTCTGCATTTTCCCTTAAGTATGTAGGAATATCGGAAATATCGTTAAAATTATGCAATTTATCGATCCAACGCTGGGTATGTAGATCAGATTCTCCGTAGCGATGCGTTTGGGAAACAAACTGTCCGCCTTTTCTCCAGTCAAAATTCATGGAGATGCTCCAGTTCTTGTACCTGGCGGAAGTGGTCATCCCTAAATTGAAGTCAGGATTGAAATTTCCAATAATAGGGGCAACCCTATTTCCGTCTGCATCTTCCCTTGTTCTATCGCTGCTCTCAAAACCGGAATCATCTATAATGGGCCAACCATGATAGGGGGAATTGGGATCATCTACACGCACCAGGGCGGCATCAAAAATATTTCCTATTTCTTCACCAACCCAGGTAATGGCACCACCACGGGCATCGGTCCACAAGGTAATGGAATTCATACCTTCGGCCAATTCTACTACCTTGGTTCGGTTTCTGTTGAATATGAAGCCCATATCCCAACGCCAATCATTGGAGTCCAAAATGGTAGCATTTAAACCAGCTTCTATACCGGTACTTGTCAATAGACCGGCATTGGTGTTTTTAGAGCTATATCCTGATGAGATGGGCAGGGCAATTCCAAAAATTTGATTTTCGTTATCGGCAGTATAATAGGTGAAATCCATACTTAGCCTATTGTTAAAGAAGGCCAAATCGGCCCCCGCCTCCCAAGATGTAATTTTTTCTGGTTTTAAATCCGGGTTAAGTAGCGTAGAAGGCACAGATAACAAAGATGCCGATCCCCAAGAGTTACCACCCTCTAAAGTAGGTTGTAGTCTGTACGGTTCCGTATCGTTACCTACCTCGGCATAACCTGCACGAAGCTTGAATAAGGATACCCCATTGCCAAAACCAAGAAGCCTGTTCACCAATAAACTGGTAGATACGGAAGGGTAAAAATAGGAATTGTTATTATCCGGTAAGGTACTGGACCAATCATTTCTTCCCGTAACGTCTACATAGAACATATCTTTAATACCAATACTGGCCATTCCGTACAAACTGTTTACCTGTTTTTCGTAACTGTTGTAAGTGTAAATTAAATTGTCGTTGGCAATATTGGATAAGGAGAACAGACCTGGTGTTAAAAGTCCGGATCCTTCAGGTATGGTGGAATTTAACAAATTGTTTCCTTTTAGGACCCTTTTGTTACCACCTCCGGATATGGAGAAATCCCATCCTTCCAGTCTTTTGGCATAGGTTAATAAGAAATCGATATTGGTTTCATTGGTGAAAATTTTGTTGATACCGTAGGCCCCATTCATATCATTATTATATCCTTTGGACAACTTGGTTTCCCGTACTTCGTTAATTTCATCCATATTGTAACGAACCATGCCCGTTAGATCATCGGTGATTTTCCACTCTCCTTTTACATTACCATAAAACCTGTTTCTTTCAAAGCCATTGTTATTCTCGTAAACCAAGAAATATGGGTTGATCCTGTCTCCAATTTCTGTTGGTTCGTCCCCAAAAGCATAAGGTGCATTTTGGTAGATACCTTCGTATCCCGGTAACCAATAATCCTTCATTTGGCGCACATCAATATGCGGGCTCAATTCGTAAACCGCCTGCATGGCGTTGGCACCACGGTTACCGACAGGTCTGTTGTCCGCACCCGACTTTGTATAATTAAGACTGGTACTGACCGTAAATTTATCGTTCAATTTTAATGCCGAATTTAAACTGATGCTATGTTTGTTCAAATCCGTATTAGGGATATTTCCCTTGTTCTTAAGATCCGAATAGGACAACCTGTAATTAATTTTTTCATTACTATCTTGGATAGATATGTTATTGGTGGTCGTAATGGCCGTTTGAAAGAAATTCTTTGGATTGTTGTACGATTTCAATTCCCTTGGAACAGGAACACCACTAGCTATTTCCTCTGCGCTATAAGGCCATTGGATTGCCATGATACCTTTGTCCAGTTCGGGACCTACCCATGCGGCAGAGGTTTCACCAATGATTATGGCTCCATAGGAATTGGCAGGAAAGTTATCTGCTGTATAAGGTCTGGAACCTGTAGCAAACCTCCTATGGGTATCCAAGAAACGACTGGGAATATCAAAAACGGTACTGGAATTAATAGTTACTCCCATTCCTTTTCTTGATTTTCCGGATTTGGTCGTTATTAATATAACCCCGTTACCTGCCCTGGAACCATAAAGTGCTGCCGCACTGGCACCTTTTAGAACAGTAATACTGGCAATATCGTCTGCATTGATATCGGAAATGGCATTACCATAATCCACTTTGTTATCGCTACCTATCTCTGTAATGTTGTTAGCGGTATTGATAACAGGGGAACCGTCGATCACAAACAAGGGCTGGTTGTCACTGGATAGGGAAGCTGCACCCCTAATGTTTATGTTTACCGTAGAACCGGCCCCACCTGTAGAGTTGATGTTGACCCCGGATACCTTGCCCGAAAGTGCGTTTACAACGTTCTCCTGAGGAACGTTGTCCAAGGCATCGCCACCTACCTCACTTACCGAATACCCCAAGGATTTCTTTTCCCTGGAAATACCCAAAGCGGTAACGACTACTTCATCCAACTGTTCGGAGGAGGTCGATAAAGTTACATTAAGGGTAGTTTGGTTGCCAACGACTACTTCCTTGGTTTCCATTCCCAAATAGGAAAAGACCAAAATAGCACTACTGTTGGGAACAGAAATACTGTAGATTCCATCAAAATCAGAGGTGACACCGGTCGTAGTTCCCTTGACTACCACGGACACCCCTGGGAGCAATTCGCCATCATCACTGCTGACGACTCCCGTTACTCCCTGTTGTGCCAACATGATTCCGGAAACCATGCTGAACAAAAGGGAAATCATAAATTTCAAGCTTCTTTTTTTCATATTCATTATTATTAATTGGTTGAGTAATTAGCACTTCGTTAACAAAACTATTGTAAAATAATCGACCAAAAGCATGATATTTTATTAGATACCTATTATATTTTAACCCTAATACGTTAATTATTAAGATATTGAAAATTTTAGGTTAAGATATGATTGGTTTTTGGCAAGAATGTTTCTTAAACGTAAACAGGGCCATTTTTGGACCCTGTTATTTAAGGCCGATTTATGTTTAAACTATGCATTCGTATTATATAAATAGGTATGATAGTTCTTGACATTTGTAATCACATGATAGTTTATTCATGGTACAAACTGCTGTAATTTTAACTTATTTATCAATAAATATGTCAAAAAACTAGGTCTTATATCAATATACCATGCAAATGCAATAAGATTTACTTATTCAATCCCCTCTATTTGAATTTAATTTGTAGGTAATTAACCAAAATGCCAAACTATGTTAGCAGGGATAGATTATTTTATAGTAATAGCGTATATAATAGGTATGCTGTTATTGGGGCTGTATTTCAAAAAATTTGTCAGTAGTTCCGAAGACTATTTTTTAGGGGGCAAAAGTCTACCTTTTTGGGCTATTGGGATGTCTATTGTTGTATCGGACATAGGGGCATTGGATTTTGTTGGGGTGTCCGGGCAAGCGTATAGATATGGTATTTCTGTCGGTAACTTTGATTGGGTAGGTTCCGTTCCGGCCATGTTGTTGGCGGCATTTATTTTTATACCTTATTTCTGGAGGGGAGGTATGTATACCATTCCGGAATATTTGGGCAGAAGGTATAACCAAAAGGTAAGGACCATTGCCTCCGTAACATGGATTTTGTTCTTTGCCCTGGATTTGGGAGTACTTTTTTGGGCCAGTGCAGTGCTATTAAATGTACTTATGGGGTGGCCCATTTGGATTTCGATAATTGCTACAGCGGGCGTGGTTGGTCTATACACCTATTTTGGGGGAATTACTGCTGTAATAATGACCGATGTAGTGCAGTTTATAATTATGTTCATAGGAGGTTTTGCCTTGGTTTTTCTTAGTCTTTACGAAGTGGGGGGATGGGATAATATGGTAGATAAAATCGCGACCATGGGACCGGAGTATCAAAGCCATTTTGATATTATTCAACCCCAGGATACGAAATCGCCCTTTCCATGGACCGGAATTCTCTTTGGTCTAACCTTTGTTATGGCCAATGCCTATATGATAGGGAACCAGTCCATTGTGCAGCGCTGCCTTACCGCCAAGAACGAATGGCACGCCAAGGCGAGTATGATTTTTGGATCTGCCCTTAAAATGTTTATCCCGATTTTGGTTTTGTTTCCGGGGCTTATGGCCGTCGTGGTCCATCCCGGGTTGGCAGATGGGGACCAAGCGCTCCCAATGATGATCAAATCTATCATGCCACCTGGTTTGGTGGGACTTATGTTCGCCGCATTTTTTGCAGGACTTATGTCCAGCGTGGATTCCTTGTTGAATTCTACGGCCACTTTATTTACAAAGGATATTTACGAACCGTTTATTAAAAAAGGAGCGGATGACAAGCACTATTTAAAGGTTGGTCAGATCACGACCTTGGTACTCTTGCTTCTGGGGGTCGCTACCTCACCTATTAGCAGTGATTTCCCCGGAATCTATGTGGCCATACAAACTTTTATGTCCTATTTCCAAGGGCCAATATTTGCCATTCTCCTTTTGGGAATATTCTGGAAAAGAACTACACAATGGGGAGGGCTTTCGGCATTGGTCATAGGGATCGGATTTGCCATTTACCTAAATGTGTTTAAGGAGCAATTCTTCACCATAGAAGACCCGTTTCTTTATATTTCCTGGTGGTCCTTCCTGTTAGGATTTATAATTAATATAGTTGTAAGTCTGCTCACCAAGAAACATACCGATGAACAACTTAAAGGTTTGGTGTTTAGTTCAAAAATTTTAGTGGAAAATAAAAAACTGTAATATGTTCAATTTTGACTGGCTTTCCGGTGTTTCGCAAGAAACTGCAAAAATGATATTTCTTTCTTTGTATGCATTGATAGGTCTTTTGGTGCTGATATTGCCTACAGAGTATGTTTACCAGGGCATTGCCAAGGAAGATAGGCACTGGTGGAACAATTTAAAACTATGGTCTATTGCCGTGCTTTGTATTTTGGCATCGATCTATAATCATTTTTAACCCCTTAATAAAAAAGTATGGAGACAAATGAAATAAATGCGCGATTAAAGACCGCTCAAATTAATAATGCTCTTGGATTTTTCATAATGGCTTTTGGGGTTATTGTACTTTTTGCAATGATCTATACGGAAACTTTTGTAGAACATATGACCGACATGGTTGCCGGTTTAATATTGATATCCATTGGAGGGGGAATGATATGGAAGGCAAAAAGCACCATAAAGAAATTAAAATCCAAGAAGGAATAATAAAAAATATACAATGCATAAGTCCTTCCAGATAAAGTTATCGGATAACTGGAGAATACAAGGTTCAAATAAGGTTTCGGAAAAAGGGAGTGAAATATCAACCAATCCCATTATTTCAGAAAATTGGTTGCCGGCCCTAGTGCCTTCAACGGTTTTGAGTACTTTGGTAGCGAACAAGGTTTACGAAAACCCCTATTTTGGGGAGAATTTAAAGAGTATTCCAACAAAGTTGTTTAAAGTATCCTGGTGGTACACAACCTGTTTTGAACTTACTAAGGAGCAGTCCAATGAATTTGCCAGTTTAAAATTTGAGGGTATAAACTATAAGGCCAATGTATGGTTAAATGGTCTGTTAATAGCCGATGCCACTGACATAGATGGGGCATTTCGTATTACCTCTTTTGATGTAAGTACACATATTAAAAGTGGATCCAATATTTTGGCCATTGAGGTAATTCCACCCCAACCCGGCGATTTTAGTATAGGCTTTGTAGATTGGAACCCTGCCCCCCCAGATGGGGATATGGGAATTTTTAGACCTGTAACCTTATATCTTCATGGCGGGGTACGGATTGAGAAACCCTTTGTACGGACCAAAGTAAATCTTGACACCTTGAAAGAGGCCGATATTGCTGTTTCTGCCGAACTGATCAATTATTCCAATGCTACAATTTCTGGAGATTTAATAGGGAAAATAGGTGATGTAGTGTTCAAGAAAAACATAAGCCTGGCCCCCAACGATAAAGAACTGGTCACCTTTGACAGTAAGGAATTTGTGGGGCTTCATTTTAAGCAACCAAAACTATGGTGGCCCATTAATCTGGGCAATCCCGATCTCTACGATCTGGATCTAAGATTTGTTGCCAGGGAGGAAGTTTTGGATGCGACCCAGCTGAGATTTGGAATTCGCGATATAGCGGATTACTGGTTAAATGATATTCACCGCGGGTATAAGGTAAATGGACAAAAAGTATTGATAAAAGGCGGTGGATGGACCGATGATATGCTTTTGATGGATACGGACGAAGGCATAGAGGCACAGGTGAAATATGTAAAACAAATGAATCTGAATTGTATTCGTTTGGAAGGTTTTTGGGGAAAGGATCACAAATTGTACGATCTCTGCGATGAACACGGTATATTGTTGATGGTAGGTTGGAGTTGCCATTGGGAACATGAGATCCATATGGGGGTACCCGTTAATGAACGTTTTGGGGGCGTATATAAACCCGAGCATATAGCCCATGTTGCCCAGGCCTGGGAAGATCAGGTGATATGGTTGCGCAACCATCCGAGTATCTTTGTCTGGACCGTAGCCAGTGATAAGGTGCCGATTACGGAATTGGAACAAAAATATATAGACACCTTTGCCAAATATGACCCTACAAGGCCTTATTTGAATTCTACAGGGGGAGTGGGCAGCGACCAGCATGTAATAGGCAGTGAGGATGTTATTAGCGAGATCAGCGGGTCGTCCGGGGTAAAAATGTTGGGCCCTTATGCCTATACCGCTCCGGTATACTGGTTTACGGATATAAAATTTGGCGGTGCCTATGGGTTTAACACGGAAACAGGTCCCGGGGCCCAGGTACCACAACTGGAAAGTTTAAAAAAAATGATTCCCCAGGAGCAATTATGGCCCATTGGGGAAACCTGGAACTTTCATTGTGGACGGTACGAGTTTGCCGATCTCAGTAGATTTACCAAGGCCATTGAGGAAAAATACGGGGCACCAAGTTCTTTGGAAGAGTTCGATAAAAAGGCCCAGGCCATGAACTATGAGCTTATGCGCCCCATGTTCGAAGCCTTTCAGGTGAATAAAAAGAAATCAACGGGTATTGTACAATGGATGTTGAATGCGGCATGGCCCAAGATGTATTGGCAACTATACGATTATTACCTAAACCCGACCGCTGCATTTTATGCCGCCCAAAAGGCATGTTTGCCCTTAAGCCTTATTTACAATTATGGCGATAAACACATTTATGCCGTTAATGATTACCTAAGACCCATAGAAAATTTGTCTGCCCATATTAGGGTATATTCCATAGGGTCCGAAAAGTTGTTCGAGGATAAGGTGAACTTTGCTTTGGATCCGGATTCATCAAAATCCATTTTCGAATTGGGAGATCTGGAAGGGCTTACTACCACCTATTTTGTAGACCTTCGTTTGTTGGATAAAACAAGTACGGAGATCAGTAATAATTTTTATTGGTTATCCACTAAGGAAGAGATATTGGACTATGAGGCCGATCTGGGGCCTTTTGCGTTCCATACTCCTAGCAAGGAGTATGCGGACTTCACGCAGTTGAACGGGCTGCCCAAAATCCAATTGGGACAGTCATATTATTTTGAGCGGGACGGGGAGCAACAAAATATAAAGGTAGCACTTAAGAACAACAGTGATGATATCGCATTTTTGGTCAATTTAAAAGTAATGGATAAAGAGACCGGGGAGCTTATACTGCCTATTTTCTGGGAGGATAATTTTATAAACTTGTTACCTGGGGAAGAACGTATGGTCCGTGCCAATTTTAAAGGGACTTCCGAAGCAATATTGAAGGTGGAGGGATGGAATTTGAAATAGCCCCAATACCAAATTCCTTTCCTTGATTGGCAGACTTTTAATAACCGGTATTATGAGAATTAGGACAAAATATGTACTTGCAATCCCCCTTTTAATATCAGTTGTGTCCTGTAAGGAAAGGGAGAATAAAACTGGATCTGAAATTGTGGAAAAGCATCCTGCCATATCCTTGGAGGAATATATTTATCCCATAGGGCAAGGGCCAACACCCCAATGTCACGCCCCGACTATTGATATCAGCAATGGTACACTGGTGGCCTCCTGGTTCGGGGGGACGGAAGAAAAAAATAAAGACGTAGGTATTTGGGTTTCAAGAAAAATTGGGGATAAATGGACAAGCCCGGTTGAAGTAGCCAATGGCGTGGAGGATAATGGGGTTCGATACCCATGTTGGAACCCGGTTCTTTTTAAACCTAAAAATAAGCCTTTGATACTTTTTTATAAAGTGGGTCCAGATCCATTATATTGGTGGGGAATGTATAGGACATCCGAGGATGACGGAATTACTTGGTCTGTCCCTATTAGACTTCCCGAAGGAATATTGGGTCCCATTAAAAATAGGCCCGTTACCCTGTCCAACGGGGATATTCTCTCTCCCTCCAGTACCGAGAGCGAAACGGTAGGCCATAAAATTCATTTGGAAAGGAGTATGGATTATGGCAAAACATGGATTAAGACAGCTCCTTTGAACGATGGCAAAAAATTTAAGGCCATTCAACCGGCCATCCTGGATCACGGTAACGATACCCTCCAATTATTAAGTAGAACCTATCAGGGGGCCATAGGGCAAAATTGGTCTTATGACGGTGGACTTAGCTGGAGTGAAATGACTGCTACGGAACTTCCCAATCCCGATTCGGGGATTGATGCAATTACCTTAAGGGATGGGAGGTATGTACTGATCTACAACCCTACCACTATAGAATCCGAGGACAGGGTTCCTTTAAGTGTGGGGCTTTCCCAAGACGGTAAAATCTGGAAGAGAGTGCTGGATTTGGAACCGCTCACGGCAACGACCGACAAAAAAGGGGAAGAATATTCGTATCCCACCCTGATCCAGACCCAGGACGGAATGATCCATATAGTGTATACTTGGAACAGAAAGACGGTAAAACATGTAGTATTGGACCCTGAAAAATTATAAACTAAATTACCATATAACAACCATTGACAATGAAACATCCATGACTAAAGATTTTGTCACACGGCGGAATGATTATTTGGATGTTACATTTGAAAAGCAATAAATATAAACACATGAAAAAACTAGCAATAAATGGCGGCAGTCCTTGTCGTGATACCAATAAGAATCCCTGGCCTAAATGGCCGGTTTGGGGGAAAGAGGAAGAAGTTGCCCTGGTAGAGGTCCTCAATAGCGGGGTTTGGTCCTATAACGGGCCAAAGGAAATGGAGTTCAATAGACTATTTGCAGCATATACAGGGGTAAAACATGCCATATGCGCCGTAAACGGTACCATAACCTTGCAGATTGCCCTGGAAGCCTTGGGTATCGGTGTAGGTGATGAGGTTATTGTTCCGGGCCTAACCTGGCAAGCTACCGCTGCTACGGTAATCGATGTAAATGCCACTCCCATATTGGTTGATATTTGTGAGGATACCTGGTGTATAGATCCAAAGGAAATTGAAAAGGCCATAACGCCAAGAACAAAGGCTATTGTTCCGGTACATCTCTATGGCGCTTTTGCGGATATGGATGCCATAATGGCCATTGCCAAAAAACACAATCTTTATGTTATTGAGGATTGCGCCCATAAGCATGGTGGCGAATGGAAGGGCAAAAAAGCGGGAAGCATCGGAAATGTGGGTAGCTTCAGCTTTCAATTATCCAAACATCTAACTGCTGGTGAGGGTGGATCCGTTACTACCAATGACACCGATTTGGCCGAAAAAATGGATGCCCTCAGAAATGTGGGCCGAAGACCTGAAGGGGATTCGCTTATAGGGGCGGACAAGGGCATAGGGGATTATGGTGATGACGGCAATTTTATTCAGTCCGGCAATTATCGTATTACCGAATTTCAGGCAGCTATTCTGATAGAGGGCCTAAAAAGATTGCCGGAACAAAATGCAAATAGGGATGCCAATGGAGCTTATTTAAATACCTTGTTAAAAGAAATTGAAGGGGTTACACCTTTAAAAAGGGACGATAGGGAAACCAAAAAAGCCTATTTCAATTTTGCTTTTCGATATGATGCAAACAGGTTCAGGAATTTGCCCGTAGAAAAGTTCAGGGCTGCCCTAGAAGCGGAACTGGGGATAGTAGTGGATGCCTGTTATGAGCCTTTAAATAATTGTTCATTATACGTGCCGCACACAAAACCTTCCAGGCATAAATTAAATGATGCCTACTGGAAGGCCATAGATCCCAAAAGATTTTCTTTACCGGTCTGTGAACGTATTTTTAAGGAAGAATCGGTTTGTGTCCATCACAAGGTGTTAATGGGAACAAAGGCGGATATGGATTTGGTGGCCGCTGCCATAAAAAAGATTTACGACCATGCTGGGGAATTGATGGATTAAGCAATTGATCGGGTTCCCGGGGCGAAATGCCCAACCTAAAAATTGATGTATTGATAGTGATGAAAATTGTGCTGTTCCTTACTTTATTGTTTGTATGCCCGATCCCGGCTTTCTCCCAAAATGCATTGATGGATATGGACCCTTACCAGTTGCCCAAAAAAGGAATTTGTGCCCATAGGGGGGCCAATGAAACCCATCCCGAAAATACTTTGGTGGCCTTTAGGGAAGCCATTCGTTTGGGCGCGCATATGATAGAGTTGGATGTTCAGATGACCAAGGATAATCAGTTGGTTATTATGCACGATGATAAGGTAGATAGGACCACCAATGGCCGTGGATTAGTAAAAGAGCTTAGCCTGGGAAAAATAAAAAAGTTGGATGCGGGCAAGTGGAAATCCAAAGAGTTTAGGAAGGAAAGGGTGCCCACTTTAAAGGAAGCGTTGGAAATAATGCCCAGGAATATCTGGCTCAATATCCATTTAAAAGGGGACGAACGTTTGGGTGCGGCAACGGCCCAAGCCGTGATTGCCGCCAATAGAATCCATCAGACGATCATAGCTTGTGAAAATGAGGCGGCCAAAGGGGTAAGACGGATAAATCCAGATATTATGATGTGCAATATGGAGCGTTTATCCAGTCGTTCCGAATATATAAACGAAACCATAGAAAAAGGATTCACCTTTCTCCAACTAAAAAGCAGTAGGGACGATGATAATTTTCTGACGGATATAAAAAAGTTGAAAGAATATGGGATCCGAATCAATTATTTTCATTCCGAAGAGGAAAATGACGTTAAAAAATTGTTGGATGCGGGGGTAGATTTTATATTGACCGATCATTTGGCGATTATGCTGGATGCCTTTTCGACAAAGAATTAGCCCCGGTATAAAATTATATGAGTATTGATCAAATGAATATCGAAAAATTCCAAAAACACAGTAATCAAATGAGAAGATATGTTATTCTTTCCGCGGTTTTTTTATTTTTTTCCTGCTCCGAAACCAAAAAGGAAGAACAACAGGACCAGACTTCTGTAAAAGCGGTAATGGATAATGTAATCACCAGATTGTATGAAAAAGTGGACCCCAAGGACTATGATTCCATTGACGACACTTTTATACTCAATTTTTTGACCGATAGCGAGAAAAAAACACTGGCTACCCGTTACCAATATTTTAAGGTCAATGTACCGGTAACGGTTTCCATAATGAGACAGCTTGGTCATGAAGCACCGTTTTGGCTTGAGGACAGCGGCTTTGTAAAGACCAATGATCCCGTGAAAAATGAAGTGTACGGGTATGAAGTATGGCAAAAGGATTTTGAAGCAGGTTGGGTAAATCTGGGAATCCCGGGGTTCGACATGAATAGGGTCGTTTATTTTATTTCTGTAGGGCCAAAGAATAGCAATGCGGAGCTTAAAATCAGCGAGCGCTATCCTGAGGAATATTCTTTGGAAGTATTTAAAAAAGGCGCCTTTACATACCATGACTGGTCCGACCTTAAAATTACGGAACTCCCCAAAGCACTGGAGGGTCAGGTATTGTTCACTACGGTCAGGGGAAGGGCTCGTGAAGCACACATAGAAGGAGCTTTTCGGGAAACGATATTCCCATCTTCCGGCCTACCAGATCAGATTATGCTTAGCTGGAGTGGGGATCCCACAAATTCTATGGACGTACAATGGAGAACCGATACTGCTGTAAAAAATGGAACCGTACAGTATTGGAAGAAAAATACTTCCGATACCATTTCCTTAAATGCCACGGTATCTGCTATGGAAGATAGAATGTTGTTCAATGATAGATATATAAACCGATTTACGGCCAATATGAAGAATTTGGAAGCTGGAGGTACCTATGACTATCGTGTTGGTTCGGCTGAAAAAAAGTCGTGGTCTTCGGTTCGAAGTTTTAAGACAGAGGCCAAAGATGCCGAGAAGTTCTCCTTTATATGGTTTGGGGATACCCATAGGGATCCCAAATGGGCGGCAATGCTCAATGATGCGGCCCGCCGACATCCGGAAACGGCTTTTTTTTCAATTGTGGGCGATTTGGTGACTACAGGACTCTTCCGAACCGAATGGGACCTGTTTTTCGGATATTCGAAAGAGGTGTTCTCCTATATCCCCTTAATGCCCATCCCCGGAAATCATGATCGGCAAGATGGTCTGGGAGCCTGGATGTACTATCAACTCTTTAGTTTGCCCAAAAATGGCCCTGAAAAGGTGGATCCAGAAAGTACTTATGCCTTTGAGTATGGCAATGCCTTATTTTTAATGATCGACTCTACCCAGCCCAATGAAGCACAGACCCAATGGATAGAAGATCAATTGAAGCACTCGAATGCCACTTGGAAATTCGTTATGCTACATTTTCCGCCCTATAATTTTGAAGAGCCCTATCTGGATATACAACAGGAATGGGGCGGTCTTTTTGATACCTATCATGTGGATATGGTAATGTCCGGACATATTCATTATTATATGCGTTCCAAGCCCATCAATAATGGGAAGGTAGTGGACTCGTTTAAAGATGGAACCGTTTATACGATATCTATCGGAACAAATGGCAATCACGACAATATAGCCGAAGAACCCTATGCCGAAAAGAGGTTCAAGGAAGGACAGTTTTACCAACACATGACATTGACGGAGAAAACCTTGAAGTACACAACCTACAACAAAGCAGGAGAAATTGTGGATGAGCTATTAATAAAAAAGTAACTATGAAATGAGCATAA
>CBFGWQ010000072.1:0-16755 GCA_965652575.1 uncultured Arenibacter sp.
TGGAGCGATGGGGACGAGTTTCCCGAGACTATTTTGGATTGGTACAGGTCTCACGATTATCAATTTATAGCCCTATCGGACCATAATACCATTTCCATGGAAGAAAAATGGATTCAGGTAAGGGAAGATTCCATTTATCAAAACAGTTTTAAGAACTATTTGGCAACCTATGGGGAGGATTGGGTAGATTATAAAACGGACTCCGGAAAGGTACATGTAAAATTAAAGACGTATACGGAGTATAGGGACCTTTTTGAAAAACCAGAGGAATTCTTGGTAATTCATTCAGAGGAAATAACAGATCGTTACGAGGGCAAGCATGTGCATATGAACGCTACAAATATTCAGGAAAAGATAGATCCCCAGGGAGGCAATAGTATATCCGAGGTGATGCAAAACAATCTGGATGCGGTGCTTGATCAAAGGAAAAGAACGGGAGTGCCCATTATGCCACATATAAATCATCCCAATTTTTATTACAGTATTAGCCTTGAAGATATGATTTCCTTAAAGGGAGAACGTTTTTTTGAAGTGTACAATGGCCACCCTGCAGTTCATAATATGGGCGATTCCACCCATATTTCTACAGAGGAAATGTGGGATCAGATCAATATTTCCTATATAGCGGCCAAAAAGCCCCTTATGTACGGATTGGCTACCGATGATTCCCATAATTACCATAAAATGG
This sequence comes from uncultured Arenibacter sp., assembly GCA_965652575.1. Classification (GTDB taxonomy): domain Bacteria; phylum Bacteroidota; class Bacteroidia; order Flavobacteriales; family Flavobacteriaceae; genus Arenibacter. Next base: position 689 of record CBFGWQ010000072.1, read on the forward strand.
GCAATAAATGGAGCAATTCCGGTAGGGGTTGGGTCATGGTGCAGTCAGATACCTTATCCGCTCCTGCATTGATAGAGGCCATGGAAAATGGCGATTTTTATTCCTCCACCGGGGTTAGCCTTAAAAGTTTGGATTTTGAAAATAAAATTTTAGCGGTGGAAGTGGAACCGGAAGCCGGGGTCAATTATACCATTACTTTTTTGGGTTGCCTTAAGGGGGAAACAGAGGTAAAGGAACTAAAGGTTGTTGACGGCACTACTGCCGATTTCGAAATAAAGGATGATATATTATTTGTAAGGAGTAAGATAACATCTTCAAAACTTCAGGAAAATCCAATAGAGGACATCAAATACGAATCAGCTTGGACACAACCTCTTCTGAACGATTAGTTTCGCAGAATAATTTACCTTTGCAGTCCAAATAGATGATATGGGCAATATTCGTATTACCAAACAGTTCAATTTTGAAACGGGACATGCCTTGTTCGGGTATGACGGTAAATGTAGAAATGTACACGGCCACAGTTACAAACTTTCGGTAACCGTAATTGGGCGGCCTATTACCGATGCCGCACATGTAAAACTGGGAATGGTCATAGATTTCGGGGATTTGAAGCGAATTGTAAAGGAAGAGATTGTAGATCAGTTTGACCATGCCACGGTCTTTAATAAAAATACCCCGCATGTGGAATTGGCGCAGGAACTAATGGATAGGGGACACAATGTAATCTTGGCCAACTATCAACCTACCAGCGAAAATATGGTGTTGGATTTTGCCGATAGAATTAAGGCCAGATTGCCCAAAAATATCAGCCTACATTCGTTAAAGCTACAGGAAACCGATACCTCTTTTGCGGAATGGTATGCTTCCGATAATTAAATTGGCCCTGCATGAAAGCTATAGACGTTCCCACGGGCAAAAAAATATACTTCTCCAGCGACAATCATTTGGGGGCCCCTACCAGGGACCTCAGTTTTCCAAGGGAAAAAAAGTTTGTGGCCTGGTTGGATACCGTTAAAGTAGATGCTGCCGCTATTTTTCTCCTTGGGGATCTTTTCGATTTTTGGTTCGAATATAAAACGGTAGTGCCCAAGGGTTTTACCCGTACTTTGGGGAAGTTGGCCGAAATTTCCGATTCGGGCATTCCTATTTACTACTTTGTGGGCAACCATGACCTATGGATGAACGGCTATTTTGAAGAGGAGTTGAACATTCCCGTATTTCACGGCCCCCAACCCTTTCTTTTAAACGGGATGTCCTTTTTAATTGGGCATGGGGATGGCCTGGGCCCTGGGGACAAAGGATACAAACGGATGAAAAAAGTGTTCACCAATCCGCTATCCAAATGGCTTTACAATTGGTTGCATCCCGATTTTGGGGTTAAACTGGCCCAATATCTTTCCGTAAAGAACAAATTAATTTCCGGGGACGGGGATATTAAATTTCTGGGAGAGGAGAACGAATGGTTGGTGCAATATTGTAAGCGAAAACTGGAGCAGCGGCACTATGATTATTTTGTTTTTGGACATCGGCACCTCCCTTTGGAAATCCCCTTAAATGAAAATTCCACCTATGTAAATTTAGGGGACTGGATTTCCTATTTTACCTATGGCGAGTTTGATGGATCTTCTTTGTCCCTAAAAAAATATGGGTCTTCCCCAAGTTGAAATAACGCAAATTTGGCAGATCATCCGGAAGGAAAATCAGAATACGGTTATTTTACCTTTGTTTATGAATAATGACTAATTGTTGTGTTTATAAAAAATTGAAATAATTTGAACAAACGTCTCTTTGATGTTTCGTTTAAATTATTGGAAATTATATAACAAAAATAATTGCATTATTCTTTCATTTTACGCAATTGGCTTTATAGACCCAACATCGGGCCTTGCAGGCAATTTTAAAAAGGGATATGATAACGGCCAAAGGTTGACGGAACCAAGGAACGGCCTATTTTCAATTTCGTCTTAAATCAAGTGGTTTCCACATTGGGCAATGGAAGCCGTCCAAAGAGCATTTCACCCAAGTGAAAGCGGTCTGGACGGTGCGGCCGTGGAAAGTACGTGGATTTAAAGAAATTTAAAATCAGCCTAGCGTTTTTTGGTTCGTTTTTTGGGCGATGCAAAAAATGAACAGAACACAAATTGGGATATAAAATTCTATCTTATTCCAATTCACACACAACTTTCGGGATTGATCCTTGTTTATGTTAAAAGTGATATAATTCTTACTGTAATTTGTAACTGTGGCCTGTTAAAGTTATTATCCAATGATAACTATTGGTTATCGAAATAATTATAATTGATAACTATCATGTTCTTTTAGGTCCTTTAACTTCATTTGAAGGGCTGTTTTGCCCTGCCATTCGTTTTCATCCAGTGTAAAAACGGCGCTAAGGGTTTTGTTCAATATCGTAGGCAGCTCCTTGCCAAGGTTAAACCCAATGGCATCAATGGCCGATTTTTTGGAGCCGTTATTTTTATCAAAAAGTTTACATTTTAAGTGTTTGCCTTCTTGTCCGACCACTTTTGCGTAGCCGGTATCACAGAGATTTTCGGCCATAAAAATAGGGGTCATATTTCCTGGGCCAAAGGGCGCAAATTGTTTAATAATGCGCATTAACTTTGGGGTAATCTGCTCCAGACTCATTATGGCATCTACTGTAATTTCAGGAGACAACAAATGTGGATCCATGCTATTGGCAACTACTTCCTCAAATTTGGATTTAAAGGCCGTGTAATTTTCCTCAAGTAGGGTAAGTCCGGCGGCATACCTATGGCCGCCAAATTGTTCAATGGTATCCGAGCATTCTTCCAGGGCTTCGTATACATCAAAACCTTTAATGGATCTGGCGGAGGCTGCCAATTTATTGCCACTCTTTGTAAAGACCAAAGTGGGCCTATAATAGGTTTCAATGAGACGGGAGGCTACAATTCCGATTACCCCTTTATGCCAGGTTTCATTATATACTACCGAGGTAAAACTTTGTTCTTCCTTGTTTTCTTGGATCTGAAGTAGTGCCTCCTGGGCAATGATCTGGTCCAGATTTCTTCGGTCCGTGTTATATTTCTCTATTTCGGCGGCAAAAAATTCGGCACGTTCCAGATCGGTTTCCTTTAGCAGATTAACGGCGTGCAGTCCGTGCTCCATTCTCCCTGCCGCATTAATGCGCGGGGCAATTATAAAGACTACATCGGTAATGGTAAGCAGTTGTTTCTTTAGCTGTTGGATGATGGCCTTGAACCCGGCTCTTGGATTTTGGTTAATTACCTGAAGTCCCCAATAGGCCAGAATCCTATTTTCCCCGGTTATGGGTACTATGTCCGCTCCTATGGCGGTAGCTACCAAATCCAAATAAGGAACCAAATCCTCTATGGTTTCCCCTTTTTTGCTCCCCAATGCCTGGATCAATTTAAACCCTACCCCACAGCCGCATAGTTCATCATACGGATAGGAACAATCCGCTCTTTTGGGATCCAATACGGCCACTGCATCGGGCAATGTATTTCCGGGTCTATGATGGTCACATATAATAAAATCGATCCCTTTCTCCCTGGCATAGGCAACCTTTTCAATGGCCTTTACCCCACAATCCAGGGCAATTATTAGGGAAAAACCATTATCCTCGGCAAAATCTATGCCCTGATAGGAAACTCCATAGCCTTCGTTGTACCGGTCCGGGATATAAGTGGCCACGTTGGGGCAGCCCTTTTCCAAATAGGAGGACACCAAAGCGACTGCTGTTGTGCCATCCACGTCGTAGTCCCCAAAAATCAATATATTTTCCTGGCCTGCAATAGCTTTTTCAATACGTTCCACGGCCTTGTCCATATCCTTCATTAAAAAGGGATCGTGCAGGTCCGACAGCTGTGGCCGAAAAAACCTCTTGGCATCCTCATAATTGGCAATGCCGCGTTGCAATAAAAGTTGCGCAACCAAATCCTCCACCTTCAATGCAGCCGCCAAAGCATCTATTTGGGATTGTTCGGGTTTTGGTTTAATGGTCCATCGCATGCCAATTACTCCTTTAGTCTTATTCTATTTTTAAATACCTCTTTGCCGTCTATGACCACTTTGAGATAGTAGCGCATTTTGGGCAAATAGGAAAGGTCATATGTCAAAGTGCCCTTTTTGAAATTTAAATAGGTATGGGTTTCCACTACTTTTGTCTCATCTTCTTGTTGGGTAATAACGACCTTCACCTCTTTTTCTTCGTTTGCAAAATAATCCAATGTTACCGGGCCCTGGGTTCTGGCGGGGAACATGTTTATGGAGGGTTCGTTGTCCAAATGATGGGCAGCTCCGGGTGTTACCCTAAAGTTATAAATAATATGGCTCCCAAAGTCGGAATTAAAATGTTTTATGGCCCGTCCCAAGGTATCCAAAAGTTTAACGCTACCACTGCCATCTTTTGCCTTGAACCAAAACTCAAGTCCGTCCCCTCCCATATCCTGTACCTTAAAGGTATAATTGCCCTCTTTAAGTGTAAGGGTATCCATATAGGTGGTATTGGGTTTAAGGTCTACACTGTCTCTTTTAAATATGGGCTTTCCGTAACTATCGGTAATGGAATATTCGTTTTGCCCAGGCTTGTTATTGGTCTTAAAATAAATAATGGTCGATTCCGGTAAAACATTTGGTCTGGTGTATATCGAACTTTTGGTATTATCCCCCTCAAATCCATCCCTTTTGCCGTTCGGCCTTTTTAATGCTACAAAAAACCGGGCCGACTCCTTATCACTAAATATTTCTTCGGGTAGAGTTAACAAGGCGGTTTCCCCAAACGGGATGTCTCCCTTCCAATTCAATTTTTTAGGTTTTTGTCCCTCAATATAATAATGGATTGCCAAAGACTTTAAATTGTTCCTGCCATTATTCTTTATACGGATAACTGCCAGGGCAGCGGCTTCATTTTTTCTGCTATGTATTTTTTCTTGGGAAGGGGATATGATATCCACTAAAGTAACGTCATTTTCGGAATGTATCTTACCGTATTCCAGTACATAGGCCACTAGAAGTTCTTTAGCACTGGGCTTTTCCGTTTCATAGGGTTCCATATTCAGGTCAATGGTATACTCTTGTCCCGCACTTATGTCAAAACCCACTTCATCCGGTTGCAGTAAATACCCGGGACACCAATTGGCACGGTCAAAGATCCAGGTCCCGGCCTGTGGATATAAGGGGTTGTCCCCACATTCCATCCATAATTGTTTTTTGTCGATAAGGGTGCCATTATAAAGAATTTCGCGGTATTTGTCACAGAATTCCCCACAGCCATTGGCATCCATTCCATGTCCGGTCTGATGGATTTTCACTTTCCCAAAGTTAGCTCGGCTACTGGCCGTTAAAGTCACCGGTGCCAGGTGATTTTCAATGGGATCTGCTTGGTCCCCGTAACTATAATTGCCATCGTAAATCTTATGTACGGCCAGTTGCTCGGCTACGGGGGTTCCATACGTTATTTCAAAATCTACGGTAACTTTCCATCCACGGGTCTTATTGTCCTCGTAGCCTGTATGGATATAATCTACTTCCAGACTATCCCTTAGAATGGGGCTAAAATCGGTAATGTCCACTTTCCAGTCAAATCGCCAGTCCTTCTGAAATCTTCCCCCATAGGGTGTGAGCATCCTGGCAATTTCATAGTTGATAGTATCATTTTTTTGCCTCACTTTAATATGATCCACATAATCCCAATCCGCACAGCGCATATTGTCCGGGCATTCAAAGGTGAGATTAAGGAATATCTGCCGGATCTCTTCGCTTTTTTGTGGAAAAACGGCCCAGCGCTTATAACTATTTTCCCCTTTTGACGGATCTGTAACAATGGTTTCCCTGTTATGGGAGATTATATTTTTGGTAGCCTGGGCCTTGAGGTTTTGTTGTATAAGGATAAAACCGGCCAATAGAAATAACAATTTTTGAAACATATTAAAAGTAGCAGGGAAACTATTGATGATTAAAATAAGTCTTGATCTCCAAGGTGGAGAATTGACGGAACATTTCCATTACCCCACAGTATTTTTCAATGGAAAGGTCAACGGCCCGCTGCAATTTTTTTTCGTTCAGGTTGGCACCGGTAAAATGATACTCTACCAATACCTTGTCGTAATATTTGGGGTCTTCCTCGGTCAGGTTGGCAATAGTCTCTATTCTAAACTCCGCTACTTCCAGTTTCATTTTTTTGATAAGGGAGGCAACATCCAGACCGGAACAACCGGCCAAAGCCGTAAGCATAAGCGCTTTTGGCCTATATCCTTTGCCCTCTCCCCCATTTTCGGGGGCTACGTCTATAATTAAATTGTTTCCGGAAGGATTGTTGCTTTCAAAGGCCATATTACCAAGCCATTTGGTAGTGATTTGATTTGTCATGTAGGTGCTTTTTTTATGTTACTTGTCCAGGTCAAAAATACGCATATTTCAGAAACCATGGAACCTTGAACAATTGTTGTGATAATGCAAAGAATCTTGTCTATCTACAAAGGAACAAATACCTTTTTAGGAAGCCCCTTGGAATTGGCATATTAAGGTATTGGAGAGCTTAATTATTATATTCCTTTTGAAAATTGCCTGCAAGGCCCGATGTTGGGTTTATCTTCTTCCGTAGTGGAGATGGCATGGCCGTAAAAAATTATTGAAGCCTTGGAAATAATTTAGGCCATGGCATCGGTCCTTAAAATCCGGAGATTTTAGGGACCACCTAGCGAAGAAGGGTCTTTTCTTTTGTTTCGTTTTATTCATTGCCCGTCTATTTTAGAATAAGGTATTCATGAACCTCCTGCGTCGGTTTCTTTGGAAAGCAAAGAAATCGAAGATTCACGAAAACCTATTAAAAACCTGTCTGCCGAACAGGCAGGCAATAAAAACCAATTGAGTAAAATGAAAGAATGGATTTTACCAAAAATAAAAAGGCGGAGCTTGGCTCCGCCTTTTTCCCCAAATCTTACCATGAACTTAACCTACTTATGCTATGGTCCTCCAAAAGTAGGGTACTATAAGCTGTGGGAAAAAGATTTTGGACGAATGTCTTTTTAATAAGTTGAAATACTTCTTATCCGATGAACAGTAGGGTATATCGGATGTAGCACAGCTGGACCCGTGTGCTGCCTTGGAACCAATAAAAAAGGTGGAGAAGTCTCCACCTTTTTTGCCCCAAATCTTACCATGAACTTAACCTACTTATGCTATGGCACTACTAAAGTACATTTGCAGGGCAGGTTTTTGACCAAAAAGACGTTAAAGAGTGTATTTCATCGATGAAGTGCATAAAAATCAACACTTCATCGATGAAATGTTTAGTATGCCCGTTCGTTCTTGCCTTCGAAAAAGTTTATAAATGCCCTGTTTACCACACGGTTGCCCCCAGGAGTGGGATAGTTGCCCGTAAAGTACCAATCGCCCAAGTTTTTGGGGCAGGCTTCATGTAGGTTTTCTATGGTTTGATAGATGACTTGAACCTTTGCTTTAATATCCGGCGGACTTAATAATTGTCCTATTTTGTCGGAAATCTCCTCTGCTGTAAAAGGGGCATAGAACTCCTTAACGTAGTTCACCACCTCGGCATCATGGGTATTGGTTTGCTGTAGGCATTTTTTGTAGATTTCCTCCACTATGTGCATAGTTTTCCTTTCTTCGTGTAGGGCCAAAGCGGCTTTAAAGGCAACAAAATCCTCCAATTTTGCCATATCTATTCCGTAACAGTCGGGATAACGGATTTGTGGTGCGGATGAGACCACGATAATTTTCTTCGGTAAGAGTCGGTCCAAAATTCTAAGAATACTCTTCTGAAGGGTGGTTCCCCTAACGATACTGTCATCTATGATTACCAAATTATCGTTTTCCTTTACGGATCCGTAGGAGATGTCATAGACATGTGCCACCAAATCGTCCCTACTGCTGTCCTGCGTTATAAAGGTCCGGAGCTTGGCATCTTTTATGGCTACTTTCTCTATCCTGGGCCTCACTTCCAGAATACCGTGCAGTTCCTCCCTTGTTATTTTTCTTCCAATGGAAAGGATCTGTTCTTCCTTCTTTTTGTTCATGTAATTCTGTGCCGCGATTACCATTCCAAAAAAGGAGGTTTCCGCCGTATTGGGAATATAGGAGAATACGGTATTCTTAATATCGCTATCTATCGATTTCAGGATTAACGGAAAAAGCAGTTTGCCCAACATTTTTCTTTCCTGATAGATTTCCTTGTCACTACCACGGGAGAAATAGATACGTTCAAAGGAACAGGCCTTTCTTTCGGTGGGCTCTAATATTTTCTTGATTTTGACCTTGCCATTTTTTTTGATGATAATGGCGTGTCCGGGGTCCAATTCCTTAACATCGTCGAAGTTAACGTTGAATACCGTCTGGATTGCCGGTCTTTCGGACGCCACCACGGCAATCTCATCGTCCTTATAGTAATACGCAGGCCTGATCCCTGCGGGGTCCCTTAGCACAAAGGAATCGCCATGTCCCAAAAGGCCGGCCATGGCATAGCCCCCGTCAAAGTTTTTGGCCGCCCTTTTTAAAATCTTGGCAACATTTAATCTTTCGGCTATTAATGGGGAGGCCTCCCGCTTGTTAAAACCTTCCTTTTTAATATCCTTGTAGAGCTGGGCAACGGCATCGTCCAAAAAATGTCCTATTTTCTCCATGACCGTAACGGTATCGGCCTTTTCCTTGGGATGTTGTCCAATCTGCACCAGATTGTCAAAAAGTTCGTTAACATTGGTCATGTTAAAATTACCGGCAACGATCAGGTTCCGGTGCATCCAATTATTCTGTCTTAAAAAGGGATGTACGCTCTCAATGCTATTTTTGCCAAATGTTCCATAACGTACATGCCCCAAAAGTACTTCCCCAATGTAGGGAATGTGCTTTTTTTGCTTGGCTACATCATTTAGGTATTCCGGATTCTCTTTAAAGGAAGTATTGATACGGTCATTTATTTGGGCAAAAATGTCCTGTATGGGCTGTTGGTCTATGGATCGTACCCGGCTCATATACCGCTCTCCCGCCTCCATATCCAATTTAATACTGGCAAAACCGGCACCGTCCTGGCCACGGTTGTGCTGTTTTTCCATCATCAAGTACATCTTATTTACCCCGTAAAAGGCGGAACCGTACTTTTTTTGATAATATTCCAACGGCTTCAATAACCGGATCAGGGAAATTCCACATTCATGCTTAATAGCGTCGCTCATGGTAACTTTAAATTAAAAATGCCCTGTAAAATTAGGGCACATATTTATTGTAATTCAATATCAAATTGGGTAAGCTCCTTAAATTGGAGCAACCTGTCGTTGACCTCTTTCTTTTTTAATTTTTCCATCCTTTCGGTTCCAAAACGTTCAACACAGAATGAGGCCAAATTGGAACCATGTATCACCGCACTTTTTAGGTTGTTGAAACTTATGTTTTCGGATTCCGCCAAATATCCGGAAAAGCCGCCCGCAAAGGTATCCCCGGCACCCGTTGGATCAAAAACTTCTTCCAATGGCAGCGCTGGGGCAAAAAATACCTTGGATTTATAAAATAGCAGTGCCCCGTGCTCCCCTTTTTTTATCACCACAAATTTAGGGCCCATTATCTGTATTTTCTCTGCCGCCTTTACCAAGGAATGCTCTTTGGTCAATTGTCTGGCCTCTTCATCGTTAATGGTGATCACATCTATTTGTTCAATAACTTTCTTTAGCGCTGTAAGGGCATGGTCCATCCAAAAGTTCATGGTATCAAGTACTATTAACTTTGGTCGTTCTTCCATTTGATTAATTACACTCAATTGTGTATCCGGGTGCAAATTTCCCAGCATTAGTACGTCCGCATCCTTAAAATTGTTGGGAACTACCGGTGCAAAGTCGGCCAGTACGTTCAGTTCTGTAGATAGGGTATCCCTGGTATTAAGATCGTTGCGGTATTTGCCGCTCCAGAAGAAGGTTTTGCCGCCCTTAATGATTTGCAAGCCGGAAATATCAATATTTTTTTCGGTCAAAAGGTCCAGATAATCTTGGGGAAAATCCTCGCCCACAACAGAGATAATTGCAGATTTTACTTTAAATTGGGAGGCTGCCAGACCAATAAAGGTGGCTGCCCCTCCCAAAATTTTATCGGTTTTGCCAAAAGGGGTCTCTATGGCATCAAATGCAACGGTTCCTACTATTAATAGTTTGCCCATTAAATTTTGAAATTTGCTGCAAATATAAGTTTTTGAACTGCCAATCCCACAGCATTGGAAGTCAAATTTCAAAAAATGACGATTTCCCTATTTTCTGCCAAAATCCGCAGGAATTTCGCCCCAGGCCTTGGTTTCCCATTTAACTATGGTTGTATGGTAAGTGTTTTTTTCAAGCCAGGCAATGGCACGCCTTACCAGATCAAAAACCTCTTTGTTTTCAGGCGTCTCGGGCAGTTTGGAATTACAGCTCTTTTTTCGGACCCAGCTCATGGCCGTTTTGGAATCCGTATAAATTATTCTATCGCTTTGCTGTTGTTTTAAAAAGGCCAACCCGTGTACCAGGGCCAAAAACTCGCCAATATTATTGGTACCTTGTTTAAATGGCCCCTGTTTAAAGAGCTCTTTCTTGGTTTTGGTGTCCACCCCCCTGTATTCCATAATGCCCGGATTGCCACTGGAGGCGGCATCGACCGAAATGGAATTATAATTGGGCTCTCCTATTTTATTAATTTGTTCTTTGCTGAGGGTGGACGGAGCCATTTTTTTGCCCTTATGGTCATCATAATTGCCATTGTAGGCCTTTTTTGCCGCCTCAAATGTTGGGAAGGCTTTAAATTGGGCTCCCTTGTAGTTGGTGATGGCTGCTTTACAGTCCTTCCAGCTGGTGTATATTCCCGGCCGACTGCCCTTCCAAACGGTATAGAATTTTTCCTTTTTTGCCATTAGGTCCCCATTAAAATCGCTTCAATTACCTTGGGAAAATGCTCATATTCCAAAAGATGGACTTTTTTCGCTATGGTTTCAGGAGTATCATGGGGGTCCAGATCAACCTTTGCCTGCTTAATTATGGCTCCTTCGTCATAGTTCCCGTTTACATAGTGGACGGTTATTCCCGTTTCCGTCTCATTATTGCTTTTTACCGCTTCATGAACGTGCATGCCGTACATTCCCTTACCACCGTATTTGGGGAGCAGAGCGGGGTGTATATTGATAATTTTATTGGGAAAGCTGCTAATAAGGTTATCGGGAACCTTCCAAAGAAATCCTGCCAAAACAATAAGGTCCGGACTTAGGGATTTAAGTATATTTAAAATACAGTCCGAACCGTAAAACGAATGTCTATTAAAATATAGGGCATTCAAATGTAATCGGTCACATCGTTCAAAAACTTTGGCGTCCCTTTTATTGGATAGTACACAGCTTATGGAGACCTCGGGGTTTTCACGAAAATAATGTTCTATGTTCTCAACGTTGGAGCCAGAGCCGGAAGCAAATAGGACAATCCTTTTCATGAATTATTTGGGGTTAGGACAGAAAATTATTTTGGGCTAAAATAGTACTCTTGTATTTAATTTTATTAAATTACATCACATTTTAACGACAAATAGCGTTATTAAACCAAAGTTTTTTATTTTTGCCTTCAATTTAAATTTTTAAAACCGATATTATTATGTCAGACATTGCATCAAGAGTAAAAGCTATCATCGTAGATAAATTGGGTGTTGATGAGAACGAAGTTGTAACCGAAGCTAGCTTTACCAACGACTTAGGGGCAGATTCATTGGATACTGTTGAGTTGATAATGGAGTTCGAAAAGGAATTTGATATTCAAATTCCGGACGATCAAGCAGAAAACATTGCTACAGTTGGTCAAGCTATAAGTTATATAGAAGAAGCCAAGTAATTTTATGATTTCTTGAACAAGTTTCAAAATTATCCATGTGGTAAAGACGCTGCATGGATAATTTTTTTTAATTTACACCTAACTTATATAAGTTAAACAAAATTTTAGTTCAATGCAATTAAAGCGAGTTGTAGTTACTGGTCTAGGTGCTTTGACACCTATTGGCAATAATATTGAAGAGTATTGGGAAGGCCTGAAGAGCGGAAAAAGTGGTTCGGCCCCTATTACCTATTATGATACGGAGAAGTTTAAAGTAAAGTTTGCATGCGAATTAAAAAACTACAATGCCGAAGATTATTTTGATAGAAAGGAAGCCCGTAAGCTGGATAGGTTTGCCCAATATGCGCTCATTTCTTCGGATGAGGCCATAAAGGATTCGGGACTGGATCTTGATAAGATAGATAAATTTAGGACCGGAGTAATCTGGGGGGCCGGTATAGGTGGATTGGAAACATTTCAGAACGAAGTTTTAAGTTTTGCCGCAGGGGACGGAACGCCAAGGTTTAATCCATTCTTTATCCCAAAAATGATCGCTGATATTGCCCCGGGCAATATCTCTATCAAGCACGGTTTTATGGGCCCCAATTATACTACGGTGTCGGCCTGTGCATCATCGGCCAATGCCATAATCGATGCCTTGAACACGATTCGTTTGGGGTATTGTGATGTTATTGTTACGGGAGGAAGTGAAGCAGCGGTTACCATAGCGGGAATGGGAGGCTTTGGGGCCATGCACGCGCTTTCCACACGTAATGAAAGTCCTGAGACGGCATCCAGACCGTTTGATGCCACTAGGGATGGTTTTGTCCTGGGCGAAGGAGCGGGAGCATTGATCCTTGAAGAATATGAACATGCCAAGGCCAGGGGGGCAAAAATATATGCCGAGGTCGCCGGTGGCGGACTGTCCAGTGATGCATATCATATGACGGCACCGCATCCTGATGGAATTGGTGTTGTCCGGGTAATGGAGAACTGCTTAAAGGATGCCGGACTAAAACCGGAAGATGTGGATGCCATTAACACCCATGGTACCTCTACCCCCTTGGGAGATGTTGCCGAGTTAAAGGCCATAACCAAGGTTTTTGGAGACCATGCGCCGGACATTAATATCAATTCTACAAAATCCATGACAGGGCATCTTTTGGGCGCTGCAGGAGCCATTGAGGCAATTGCCTCTATTTTGGCCATGGAATACGGTTTGGTGCCCCCAACCATAAACCATACTACCGTAGACGAAAATATTGATCCAAAATTAAACCTAACGCTTAACAAGGCGCAAAAAAGAGAGGTCAACGTTGCCCTGAGCAATACTTTTGGATTTGGAGGGCATAATGCATGTGTGATATTTAAAAAAATTAGCTAATTCATAATATGAACGCTTTTTCCAATTTATTTAATTCCCATTCAAAAAAGGATGGGGATTTTTTTTTGGGAATGAAAAAAATTTTGGGATTTAAGCCTAAAAACCTGGAAGTGTATCAGAAAGCATTCGTCCATCGCTCTGCCAACAGAAAGGATACCGATGGCTTTCCTATGAATTATGAGCGTCTGGAATTTTTGGGAGATGCCATGCTGGGAACCATAATCTCCAAACATTTATACAGCAGGGTTCCCGATGGCGACGAAGGATATCTTACCAAAATGAGATCTAAGATCGTAAGCAGGGAACACCTGAACGAGCTGGGGAAAGATCTAAACCTGATCGATTTTGTGGAGAGCAGGATTCCCAAATCCCGTTTTGGGGACAATATACACGGCAATGTCTTTGAGGCCCTGATAGGTGCCATATATTTGGATAGGGGATATGAATTCTGCGAAAAGTTTATAAACAAGAGAATTATAGACCCCTATGTGGATATTGAACAATTGGAGGGCAAGGTAATAAGCTATAAAAGCTTGGTAATAGAATGGTGCCAAAAACAGAAAAAATCTTTTAATTTTGATATTTACGAGGACTCCGGAAATGATGTTGTTAAGCATTTTGCCGTAAAATTGTCCATTGGGGGCAAAATTGTAGCCAAGGCCAGGGCAACCTCCAAGAAAAAGGCGGAAGAGCGGGCTTCCAAAAGGGCCTATTTTGCCCTACAGAACAAAATGGACAGATCCAATGAGTAGGATCCTTAAAATGGCAGGCCATCGCTAAAATTTTGACGGAGAATATGACAATTGCCCAAAGGGTATAAAATTTTATTAAACTCCAACGTTTTCGTAGGCTGAACAACGTTTTATACTTCGAATGGATAGGCTGGTTTCGTTATTAATCCTATATTTACGCCTTTCACGGAAAGTATGGCAGCGATACACAGAATTTCGGAAGATTTTTATGAAGAAACCTTTACTTTGATCGCTTTGCACAGCAGTATAGAAGATTTTATGCTGGTATACGCCCTTAATTCTTGCCTTAAAACAAAGTTGAAAAGGTCCGTGAACGATTTGGATCTATCGCAAAGTGGTACCTTTCCAATTTTTGATTGGAGGGATGAAGTAAATGATCGCTATTACACATTGGTAAGCAATAATGATGTAAGGGAAGAGGAAGGAAGTATAGGAAATCTATTTCAGGACCTGCCAACATCTACAAAATATCATTTGGTTCCCGAATATAGGGATGTAGACTACTTTTTAAAGATAGAACACGATGAATTGGACGTGGAAGAAAATATTTTGAAGTCCGTACTCACTATCCCAAAGGTCATAACGGCCTATTTGGTGGATGCAGGTAAATTAAAATCTAAAAATAATTTAATATTTTAAATAATGTCAATACTTAAAAAGACAAAAATAGTGGCCACCCTAGGGCCGGCTACTAGTACGAAGAGTGTCCTTAAGGACATGATAGTGGCGGGAGTGGATGTCTTTAGGATAAACTTTTCCCATGCAGATTATAAGGATGTGGCAGATCGCATACAAATGATTCGCGAATTGAATGAGGAATTGGGCACATACACCTCAATTCTTGCCGATTTACAAGGACCGAAACTAAGGGTAGGGGTTATGGCCGGGGAAGTAGTAGTGGCCCCGGGAGATGAAATTACCTTTGTTACCGGGAAACCTTTTGAAGGAAATGCGGAGAAAGTGTATATGAACTACACTAATTTCCCAAAAGATGTTAAAGCGGGCGAGCGTGTCCTGCTGGATGATGGAAAACTGATGTTCGAGGTAATTTCTACCAATTCCAAGGATGAAGTTAGGGCAAGAGTGGTCCAGGGCGGGCCATTGAAGTCCAAAAAAGGGGTAAACCTCCCCAATACCAACATCTCTTTGCCCGCGTTAACGGAAAAGGATATTAAGGATGCTATTTTTGCCATATCACAAAATGTGGATTGGATAGCACTTTCTTTTGTGAGGTTCAGCCAGGATCTAATAGACCTGCAGAATATTATCAAGGAGCATTCCGAGCATAAAATTCCGATTATTGCAAAAATCGAAAAGCCCGAAGCCGTAGAAAATATAGACAAGATTGTGGCGTATTGTGATGGGTTAATGGTGGCCAGGGGTGATTTGGGCGTTGAAGTTCCGGCACAGGAAGTACCCCTTATTCAAAAACAATTGGTGCTAAGGGCCAAAAAGGCCAGGATCCCGGTGATTATTGCCACCCAGATGATGGAAACCATGATTACGAGCCTTACGCCTACCCGTGCAGAGGTGAACGATGTGGCCAACTCGGTAATGGACGGAGCGGATGCCGTAATGCTTTCAGGGGAGACCTCTGTTGGAAATTATCCCGTTCAGGTCATACAAAGAATGTCCAGTATTCTGGAAAGTGTAGAAAATTCAGACTTGATCAAGGTGCCGCACGAACCTCCACAGGTCAGGACAAATAGATATATCACCAAATCCATTTGTTTCCATGCCGCCAATATGGCCAATGAAATTAAGGCCAAGGCCATTTCTACCTTGACCAACAGTGGCTATACGGCCTTCCAGATATCCGCTTGGAGACCAAAGGCCCATATATTGGTATTTACCTCCAATAAAAGAATACTTACACAACTTAACCTGCTATGGGGGGTAAAGGCCTTTTATTATGATAAATATGTAACTACGGACGAAACCATAGAGGATGTCAATAAAATGGCCTGCCAGAAAGGGTTTTTAGAGGTAGGGGACATGCTGATAAGTTTGGCGGCAATGCCCATAAAGGATAAAGGTATGGTGAATACCTTGCGCGTTTCACAAATAGAAAGCTGCAATTTTTAGAAACAGTCGGCCCGTATT
>CBFGWQ010000073.1:0-16725 GCA_965652575.1 uncultured Arenibacter sp.
TTCAATTAATCTCGGATTATCAATAATCATTTTAGTGAAGGCCTCATCTGCCATGTCTGCCTCCAAAACTTTGAAACTAGCAGTGTCAAACCCCAATTTTTTGATGATTTCCCCTAGTTCCTTAATTGCTTTTTCTGGAAATTTTACTACGGACAAATTGCCATTGGCCAGCTTTATTACTTTGCCAATATTTTTTACGGAAGAGGTATAAATAAATGGTATGGTGGATGCAAAGGAAATAGCTGCATTTTGTCCATCCCCTTCCCAAGTATACCATGCCCCGTTAATGGCATCAAAAAGTTCACCTACTACTGGTGCCATGCCCGCGGTATCCAATAATAAATGTCCGGCTTCGGAAGAATAGAGCGTACCGAAGAGGTATTGAAGGTCTTCGGTAGTATTTACATTATAGGAAGGTTCTTTCGTTAACTTCCATAAACCATCTACACGGGTATACTGATAAGTATAAACTTGTCCGTTTTCACCATTGGCAATGGTGTATAGATATGCTAAATTTCCATCGGCGGTGTTCAACATTCTGAGAAATCCCCCATTACCGTAGTAATTATAATATCCTATGATGTAATCCGTAAATGCCGAATATTCAATTTCGTGGAGGCAGGTGTTATAGTTTTGATCTTGAATTCTTAATAGATCGGCAGGACCATTATAGTTCCATTTAGTAATAAGGGTTCCTGTTCCTGTTTTATTAATTTTGGTGGGAATAAATTTACCTTCTAACAATAAGTGGGAGCATCCTAAGCCACTATCTATTGATCTTACCTTTATATTATTTTTGTCCGGAAGGTCCAGGAATTGGTACGGATCATCTTCTTTTGTTATTTTATAACCGGTAAATTCCGAACCGCGATTGTGTCCGAGATAAATTCCCTTGCCAGACCCGTTCGGTATAGTGAAACTGGCCAAAACACCGTATGCCGTAATTGGATTTGTCTTAACTTTATAAAAAGCGGGTATGGCTTCTTTTGGTAATGTGACAGGAATGCCCGCGGGGGAAACGTATACTATATTATCCGTTTTATCGGATATATTCCCTATTTCTATTAAATCTGAAGCTTTAAAAGCTATTTCTGAAGATGAAATCTCCCCTGCCTCTTCCTCCTGAAACACGTAGAACTTTAACTCAGGGTTGTGAAGTTGTTTCCAATCCATATGGTTTAGCTGGGAACCAACGCCATTATCCATCAACCAATCGGTACTTTCCTTTTCGGATCCATATTGATCATATGGGTGTTGAAGTGCGAAAATACCATGTCCTATTTCATGGGCTATTGTTTTGGCCAATTGTCCTTTACTCTTACTATCTTCATCGGCCATTTGATTGTCGACACTGGTAAATACAAAACCAAACTGCCGTTGTAAAGGCATAAATCCATCTATGGGTTTGGTGGGCAGTATGTCTCCTCCAAAAACAAATACATAGTATTTATTGGTATTGTAATCAATTTTATTTTTGAGGTCTGAAATGACTGCCTTTTGTTCGGAATTATAATTGGCAAGCCAGCCGCTTTCACCAATATCCAAAAGGCCATTATCTCCCAATATTGCCGGGTTCAGGTCGGCATTGGCCGTCTGCGTTTCTATGTTGATCGTTACTGCACCCTTTTTAAAGATTGTCGCAATCTCTGTTGCCACTCCGTTTACGTTCCCTCCATTCACGGAAACCAAAACAAGGTTCGCTGGCCTATCCGTCATATGCCAAAGGGTAAAAGCCCCGGCGGTAAGCTGTTTGGCCTTGTCCGTTTTGGAGGGCACAACGGCATAGATGATTTCATTCTCGAAAGTGTAATGCCCTTTGAGAGATAATCGAATTGTATTGTTGTCCCTAATTTCTACAGGAATTTTTTCACCCTGTTTTGTTTTAAAGGCAATGCTATCCAATGCATAATGGTTACTGCCGGTTTGCTCAATTATGGCGTCTACATAAGCGGTACTACCATTTTCAATTGCTTGATTTGCTAAGATGTAATCATTATCATCCGTATCTTTTATGATGGTATATTGCTTTTTAATATTGGCATTGGCGGTACTTGGTATTTCGTCAAATCCATATACTCCTGAAATCCCTTTAAATGTAATTTTGATGTCCTTGGCCGTTAACCGTTCCAACTGCCCGTTGCCTGTTATTCCATCAACAATACTAGGGGTAATTGCCCCTGCAGCATCGATTTCCCCACCTTCTGTAACAATACCCTCGGCATCAATGTGATACACTTTATTTCCTGAATCGATAACAACTTTGTCATCACCTAGGGGTCCTGACACTGTAGCCCCATTTTCGGGATTGGTGATGATCATTATTCCATCTACAACCTTGATATCCTTTTTGGGATCCAGGACCCAGTTAATCCTGATTTCATCAAGGTCATTATCCCCTTCAAAAGGTTCTGTAACCAAATCCACAATGTTATCCACTGTCTCCACCACTTCATCCGTATCTAAAATACTCGCTAAGTTTGGGTCAAATACTGTAACTACAGTGCCTTCGGACATTTGCTTATCGGTATTTATCAGCACATTGGTAAATTCCACTCCCACCTTTATGTTGTTCAAATAGGGAACAGTAACATAGCCCCTACCGGTAAACCTACCTTTGCCACCATTAATCTCTATAACATTTATTGGAAAATCGCCAGCAACAAAACTGTCACCTGCATTTAATTTGGGAAGGGGTTCATTGTTGGTAATGCTAAAATTGGGTGAAATACCACATTGGTATATACTGGCTTCGTTATCGGTGATAAAGGTGGTAAACTCTTTTGGGGAACTCCAAATGCTCTGGGCAACCGTACAGTTCTTTTGGAGTTGATATTCATATCTGGTGCCTGCCTTTAGGTTCCATAGCGTGAGTTGATTTGTGTTGGTCTTGTTTGTAAACCATTGGTTGGAATTGCCTTTCTTTCTATAGCGCAGTGAATATTCCGGAACATCGTTGGATAAATCGTTCCAAAAAATATTGGCATTGGTACTACCCTTTACCTCACTGTTAATTCCTAATGGCAAATCACATGATCCGGCATAGCTAAAAGAAAATATTTCGCTATTGCCCTGATTTTTGAATGTTCCTATTTCTTCCCCGTCATTCCTTGCCTTGGCCTGTACACGCCATGCGTAGTTTTTATCTTGCAGTAAAAGGGGATCGGCCGGTCCGTACATATAATAGGTGGCCGTAGTGGTGGTTTGAAAAACGGGAGGCGAGCTTAAGAAAGCTGCTTGTGGGTCAATTTGATTGTCCCATATTTCCACCAAGCTCAGCTCATATTCCACATTACCAACATTTATATTTCTAGGGGTCCATTGAAATATTATGTTTTGCGGATTGTTCTCTGAAACAAGGCTCTTATCCTTTGGGGATATTAAAAAAGGAGGTTCGTTATGGAAGATAACACTTATGGCACAGCTTTTTTGTGAAAGACGGTTGCCTGTAAGTACATCATACACTTCATAGCAAAACTGATATGTCCCTTCCGGAATGGATTGTTCATAGGTATTCGGTGAAATACCCGTGATATTTTCATAACGGAAATACGCTGCCAATTCTGTATTGGTCAATACCAAGGGAACACCACCCTCTATAAACAATGGATTAATGCCGACTAACATTTTATTGCTTTGGAATGAAATTCCGTTGCCCTCAAAATAAACCTTAAGCCGTACCTCACGATTGCTTATTTCTAAATCGTTCAATATAATTTGAAGTCGTAACGGACTGTTTGTGTTACCGGTATTGGCATATTGCCAAAAATATATGGGCTGTGGCCGAACAACTTGTGGAATAAGCTGTACGGGAAAGGATTGGGAGGAGGCAAATAGGAAGTTTACTGTAAGCAGTAACCAGAAAAAAATGCCTTCAAGAAATTTATTTTGCTTCTTGGCCCAATTTAATGTTGGAGGGGAAATGTATTCGCACAAGCTTATAAAGGGGTAGGCCCCTTTAAAAACGGAGAATATGGAAATATACAGTTGTAATAGTTTTGCCATATAATATTACTATCCGGTAGGATAGAAAATTATAGGCCTTTAGGGGGGTACTGGCCTTAGTTTTTGTTAATATAATCCAATCTAAAATCCTCGGGATCTATAGCACCTAGGGATTTTTTATAGTAATAATCAATAATTTCATTCTCCAAGTAATCGTTCAATTCGGACAAATCTTTGTTTTTGTCAAAAATCCTGAATGCTTCTACCGAAGCCAGTTGTTTAAAATTCTTTAGATACCCATTGGGTTTCAAAATGACTTCAATGGAGTTTAATTCCATGAAAATCTTTTGCATCCAACGATGCCCAACTAATTTTTTTAGCCGTTCTTCCCTTTCTGCTATTAGTGAATTAAAAGTGACATTTTCTTTCAGGGTAGCTGCCATTTCAACTCCTATTTTATTCAACGAGTATTGGTCTACCTTCACCTTGGCCTGTACAAAGCTATTTTCCATGGTCAGGTCTACTTGATGCATATTCAACTTAATTTTCTGTATAATGGCGAACAGCGCATTATTATAGGTTTCAAGGAAATCTTCAAAGGAGTAGAGTTCCTTTAAAAAAGCAATGGCATGATCCTTATACGCTTGCTCTTGTCTTTGTTCTTTTATCAAGGCCAATATTAGGGTAAGTTCGTTTTTTTTGAAATGGGGAATATTCGAAAATTGGGAACTTTGGAATACATTGGTCAATTGTCTGTTTAATTCGGGAATGGTACCACTATAGGTCACATTTTTGTAACGAAAACTTAGGGTGTTTTCGCCATAATAAAGGTTGTTATATCTGGCCGTTGGTTTCCTCGACTCAAAATTCAATTTAAAATTGTTAAAGGCATAACTATACCCAAAGGTTATTGTTAAATCACGACCCCTATTTAAAGAGGAATTACGAAAAAGTGCCAAGAAGTTTAGGCTGAGGTTGTGTTTTTTAAGCAGTACATAATTACTGCCCAATTTAAAATTGTATATGTTGTTCCGTTGCTGGCCGTCGGAATAGGAAGTGTTGTAAGAGGTTGAGAGATGCGTGCGGAGTTGTTTCTCAAAAAACTGTTTTCCCAAGACCAAGGTCGGGCCCCAGGTAAGGCTGTTATTGGTTGCACCAATGGTATTATAAGAAGTGTTTGCGGCCAAGGTAACCGTCAAGTTCTGTTTGGGATATCCAAGGGTATAATCTGCCGTACCGTTATAAAAAGTAATATTACCACCTTCAATATTCTGGCCTTCTTGATCATTTTTGGAATTTTGGTACACTAGATTAAAGTTGGTACTATGTTGATTGTCTTCTGTCTTCCTGATTATGTAGTTTATTCCGAGGTTGGCGTTCTGGGAGATTTGCCTGTAATTCAGGGTATCTATATTATCGAATTCCCCTATTTGGTTGATATAATCAAATTGGTCTCGAATATTGGTATAGGATTGAAAATTGGAGTATCCCGCATTCATTCCCAAACGTTCCGATATGGTATAATTAAGAGTTATGGCACTTACAATACGCTGTTGGTCGGAAGTTTTGGTATTGTCCAAATTATTATGCTGCAGTCCGGCATTTATATTGAGGTTTACTCTGTTATCAAAGAGTGTCTGCCTCGCATTTAGGGTAATGTTTTCCAGGTCGTTGTTAAAGTAATAGGCTCCCAAAGTCTTATATTCAGGGTCTATGCGCTCATAACCGGCACCCATGGTACCATTACCGGCAGGATATGCAAAAGTAACATTTAAGGCATTGTAATAATTGGTGCTTATATTTTCACTGAGCATAAAGGACAGCAAACCGTTGGATGCTGAAGACTCTGTTATTCGACTATCTTCGGTAAGCCCGGAAATGGCGTACTCGATTCTTATTTGGGCCTTGTCCAACAATTGAAACTCGGATTCGAACGAAAGTACGGCATTGTCTTTTGGAGAAAGCCCCAACTCCATTGGAAATGGATTTTCCAAGGAATTTTTATCATCGGTCGCTTTAAATAAGATAATACCCAATTTCATGAATTCAAGATCATAGGCAGTTTTAAGCCCATAACCAAGGCGTTTATATGCCGTTATCGCCCTAGGTTCCTCAGGATTGTATTCCGTTGCTTTAAGAAAGCGACCGTACATGGCGCTGATATGGAATTTTCCATCGGGGATCAATTCAAATCCAGCTCCTGTGAACTGGTGCCCATTTAAACTATAGGGAGAGAAGGTCATGTTTACATCCCCAATATGAATTGTAGCCCATTTGTAGGATGGATGAAGACTTAGGCGGTTAAATTTAAAAGGATTTGAAAAATTAAAATTTTGATTGGAGTAGGTAAACGAAAGTGGAATATTGAAAAGTCCGGCGAGATTGAAATTAAGATTGGCTGTAAAGTAATACGTTAGGTCTTGCCGATTGGCACTTCCGTTGTAGTAGATTGCATTGGCAGTAATTCCCCCATTGTACCGAAACCATTTTTCTTTGTCCAATTGGTCAAAATTGATATTTTGGGAAAAACCAAACGTACAGAACATAGCTATTGATGGTATAAATTTAAACAATTGGCTGACCTTAAGGCATTTAAGGTAGTTTATTTTTTTAATTTAACATAATTTTTTTGAAGAATTTTCTTATAATTAATGTAGTATTATGATTTTTATATGTAAGATTTTTTATAGATCAATAAGATTTAAAGAATTTTGTATGTGATAAAGCTTACAGTTATCCTATTGGCCAATTGCAATTTCTTAATGTTGCATGCCATTTCCGGAAGCCGTATTAAGACTGGACGGGATTAGGGATTGGCAAATAAGAAGTTACCGTATGTTTTTCTATTATGAAAATTAATACCGGAAATAGTACAATGAACCAAAATATCATAAAAATTGGCAGACCCTAGCCGAATTATACCAAAGAAAGGATCAAAAGTGGAGCAGTAAGGCTTGCTTTTATTGAGTCGATAAAAAGTGCCCTTCAATACTTTTTGGGATTCCCGCAAACTATCAAAAATATGCCTTTCTCCTATTTGATCGGAAAACAAAAAGCCTCTTACGGAGGTTCATCCAAATTGATTTTTAGACCCTTTATGGGCTTGTGGAACGGTTACCGATGTTACCTGCAGTACTTTTTTCAGAGTTCGATTGTCCGTTCTGCATTTATTTGTTTTAAAAATATTTCATCGTGAGAAACAGCAATCATTGTCCCTTGATATTCATTGATAGCGGCTGTCAGAATTTCTATATTTTGAATGTCCAAATTATTTGTTGGCTCGTCAAGAATAATGATGTCGGGCGATTGATTACTTATAGTTAAGCAACAAATCATTAAACGCATTCTTTCTCCGCCACTTAACGCGCTAATAGGTTTGTCCCAATCGTCTTTGGTAAACAAGAATCGGTTGAGTCTTATTTTTATTTCGTGTTCTTGTAGTGCGGATGAATTGAATTGTAGGGTTTGTTCGTAAACGTTCAATTTGTTGTTAAGCAAAGAATAGTCCTGGTCAATGTAAACCGATTTATTTTCTGCCCTATATATTGTTCCTGATTGGGATTCTAACGTTCCTAAAATCAGTTTGATCAACGTTGTTTTTCCTGAACCATTTTTTCCTTTTAATACAATGCGTTCGCCACTTGTAATTTGAAAATTAAGATTCTTTTCCCAAAGCTGAATTGTATCATATCTAAAATTGATGTCGGTTGCCGTAAACAGAATTTTTCCTTTGTGCAAAGTTGAATCATCAAAGCCGATTTTCATTTTATCAATATCAGGCAAGGTAGCACGTAAATCTTGTAATTCTTGGGAAATATCACCAATTTTTTCAGCGTGAACACCTTTCATTTTTGAAGTGCTGTTTTCAGCATTGTTTCGTAAAGTGTTCATCATAATTCGGGAAACACCTGATTTCTCCTGTTTTCCTTTTCCTCGACTGTCCAACTTTTGTTGACGTTCCAATGTTTCTCTTTCTTTTTCTTTGGCTTTTCGCAATGCTTTTTCTTTGCTTTGAATGTCGTTACTCAAAGCGTTGCTTTCAACCTGTTTTTGCGCGGTATAAAATTCATAATTTCCACCATAACCTTTGATGCCATTGCTATTTAATACACAAACGTTATTTAAAAGGTTTAATAATTTTCTATCGTGACTTACGATAATCAAAGTGCTTTTTGTTGATTGAATGAAATTGTACAAAAGTTGTCTGCCCGAAACGTCTAAATGATTACTGGGCTCATCGAGTAAAATAAATTCTGGTAGATGAATGGAAATCCCGGCAAGAAAGACTTTTGTTTTTTGTCCACCGCTTAATGATTGCATCGGTAAGGACAAATCCAAATCATTAAGTTGCCAATAGTTTAAGGCTTCTTTGCAACGGTCTTCAATCGCCCAATCGTCATTTAATATATTGAAATTTTGTTCTGAAGTAATTCCGTTTAGAATTTCTTTAAAAGCATTTAACTTTTTGTCAATTCGTAATGCTTGCGCAACTGTCAAATGATTGTGTTGACCAAAAATCTGTGGAATATAATAAGGTTCGGAATCTGTTTTTAAATGTCCGTCAGAATATTGCAGTTCTCCTGCGATAATTTTCAGTAATGTGGATTTCCCTGTTCCATTATTGCCTATTAAAGCTATTTTATCTTGGGTATTTACGGTAAGATTGATATTTGTAAACAGTAATTTTTTGTTGGGATGTATATATGAAAGTTGCTGTAAAGTCAACATAATTTCTTTCCTTAAAGATTAAACAATGAAGCATACTTATTAGCAGTCTGCTGTCTTTAAATGTTCTGAAAGAAATTATTTTTCACATATTCTATTTGTTCTTTGGGAATTGCAAAAATACGAATTTTTTTTTCGTATGTCACAACGTAAGGGTATGGTCACTTGTTATTGAACTCGCCTTGAGTTATCAAATTCAAGCATCCCGATAGCTATCGGGATAAGATTTTGTGCCCGGATGAAGGTTTTTTTTAAGCCACATAGCAGGGCTACGGGGCGAAAAAAGTTCATTATATCTTTTTTATGGGCCCAATGTAACAAATAATTTTAGTTGTATTGCATTATGATAGGATTTGCAGCTTTTCTACTTCAGAGAACCTCCGTAAACCATCATAAAACTATTGATCAGGAAACAAAAAAGCCCCTTAAAGAGGCTTATATGGTTTCGATATTTTTAAAATTATAGATTTGTGCAACGGGTACCATTGTTGTATGCTGGCAGGCTTTTGTTCTGCTTGTCCGTCAGCGTTGGGAAAGCCATACTCTTTGCCAAGTATGGCTTTGCTGATTTTTGCTTCGATCGGCATAACCCGAACAGGTTTGGTTCTGCCCTCACTTGTCGCAAAAATTTGGTTTGCGTAGTGGCTTTGTGCGGTTTGGCAAGCCGCTTGTGGTTCATGGCCACAATTTAAAAGTGGCTATCGGCAGGTATTTGTATGGTTTTGACGTTGTACCAATTCCTTTTCCTTATTTTAAATTTTCCTTAAAAAATGATTCCAATTTGTTAAAAGGGATCATATCCAATTTATCGTACAGATCGGTGTGGACACCGTTCGGAATAAGCATCAATTCCTTGGGTTCGGAAGCATTTTTATAAGCATCCTCACTGAAATATTTAGAGTGGGCGTTTTCTCCTGCGATCAACAACATTGGTCTTGGTGAAATTTCTTTAATATAGGTCAAGAGCGGTGCGTTCATAAAGGACAAGCTATTGGTTGCTGTCCATGAGCCATTGGAGTTTAAGGAGCGCTCGTGAAAACCTCTGTCGGTTTTGTAATAATCATAATATTCTTTTACAAATTGGGGAGATGACCCATTGGTCTGTGCCAATCCGTTTTCAGGATATTTAGGGGTACCGTTTTTGGCATCTTCCCAACGCTGTAAACTCATTTGTTCTAACATTTTAGTGCGTTGTTCAGGGGTAGTAGAGCCAAAATATCCTTCTGCATTTACCCTCGACATATCGTACATACTGGTGGTGGCAACGGCTTTTACTCTTTTATCCACTGCAGTTGCATTCAATGCAAAACCACCAAATCCGCAAATCCCGATGATGCCCAATTTGTTTCTATCCACCTTTTCCTGCAGACCTAGAAAGTCGATAGCTGCACTGAAATCTTCCGTGTTGATGTCGGGCGATGCCACATTGCGGGGTTCGCCACCACTTTCGCCTGTATAGGACGGGTCAAAAGCCAACGCTATAAAACCACGTTCTGCCATTTGGTTGGCATACAATCCTGATGACTGCTCTTTTACCGCTCCGAAAGGTCCGCTGATGGCCAATGCAGGTAAATTGTTTCCTCCGTTTTTCGGGATGTACAAATCGCCCGTAAGTTCAATGCCGTAACGGTTTTTAAAGGTTGCTTTTTCTCTTGTTACCTTATCACTTAGTTCAAAAGTATAATGTTCTGCTGTATTGCTCATTGTTGCTGATTTTTGTGTTTGTTCTTCTTGTTTGACTTCTGATTTTTGCTGACAAGCTCCCAATATCAACAGGGAAAAGGTCATTGCTGCCAATTGTGCCTTCATTTTCCTTGTTTTAATTTTATTCTTTTTTGTACTGTTCATCCGTTACGGCTTCCTGCCAATTTACAATGCCTTTTTCGGTGTTCGGGAGGATGTATAGTTGCTGTAAACCTATATCAGGACTTGCTCCATGCCAATGCCTTACATTTGGGGGGCATTTTATTACATCTCCTTTTTTGATGGTCGTAATGGGTTCTCCTTCAATTTGGTGGTAGCCAACTCCGTCCGTAATAATCAATATTTGCCCTGATGGATGCGTATGCCAATTGCTTCTTGCCCCAGGTTCAAAATACACGTTGCCAACGGCTGTGGTAAAAACGGAATCAATAGCCACCAATCCAATGTTATAGGCGTTCCCTGTAAAAAAATCTGCCGGACCTTTTTCGCCTTTCGGGAAAATAGCGTCCAATTCTTTTTTGTCTGTTTTCATATTTTCTTGTTTTTTTTCATTGTTTGTATTGCAAGCGGTTATCAGGAATAGACTTCCCGTGAGTATTGCAATGGTTTTGATGTACTTGTTCATATCCTTTAATTTTTGGGTTATTCTTCCAACATAATGGTTACGGTTATTCTTGCCCCTGCCTTAAAATGCGCTATTCCGCTTGTGATTTTTCCCAAGGAAATCAACCCGTTGGAATAGCTGAAATCTTTATAGAACAAAGCAATGTTTCCCCAGGGGGCGTACAAGGCAATATCCCCAACGGATGGGGCAAAACCTTTGGGCGCGTCTTTTGTAGAAAGTTTTCGCGACGGATAGAATATCTTTTCCGTATGGGCATAATCGTCCATTTCTACGGTAAGCGGAAGCATGGCCGCAAAATCCCTGCTTGTGGGATTGTCGTACAAAATTGCCCTTGCCGTATTATCCCCTATGGTTATTTTTAGTTTCATTCTGTCTTGTATTGATGTGCTCAACTCCTTATCCGTATTCCAGGCATACATTTGAATACAGCCAAGAACAAGGATGACGGCATATAACGGCATCTTCATTATTTTTTGATGGGTTTAATGATTTTTGCCGGAATACCGCCTGCCACCACATTGTCGGGAACGTCTTTTGAAACCACCGAACCTGCTGCAATTACCGAATTTTTGCCAATGGTAACGCCTTGTAGAATTGTGGCATTTGCACCAATCCAAGCGTTCTTTTTAATGTGAATGGGTTTTGGAACAAGCGAATGGCGTTCTTCGGGCAAAATAGGATGTCCTTCGGACAGCAAACAAACTTTTGGGGCTATCAGTACGTTGTCTTCAATAGTAATTCCTCCCAAATCCAAAAAGACACAATCAAAGTTGATAAATACGTTTTTACCGATTTTGGTATGCTTTCCGTAGTTGATGTACAGCGGGGTAAATACAGCTGTACTTTCGTCAATTTCCGAATCTGTGATTTGGCCCAATAAATCCCTGACTTCATTTGGGTCGGCAGAGTTGTTCATCTTTACGAGCAGTTTATTCGTTTCGTATGATGCGTTTCTCAATTTTTTTCGTTGGCCGTCACTGGACGGAATAACTTCCCCGTTTCCCAATCGCTCAAAAATGTCCGATTTATCCATCTTTGTATTCTTTGATACAAAGGTCCGCGGATTTTAATAGGTGTGGGTAAAGATTTTCAAACCAATGATTAAGAAATTCAAACTTTTTCTAAACGAGCGGAGGAAGGACTTGTCCCTGTTTGTTTTTTGAAGAAATTGTTGAAGTAAGTCGGGTACTCAAATCCCAAAGCGTATGCAATTTCCGAAACGTTCCAGTCCGTATGTTGCAAAATGGCTTTGGCTTCATTGGTAATTCTTTCTGAAATGTGGATAGTTGTTGTTTTTCCCGTAACTTTCTTTACAGCGCGGTTCAGGGAATTGACATGTACCGAAATGTCTTTTGCATAGTCCTTGGCGGTTCTCAATTGAAGTGGTCTGTCGGGACTTTCTATAGGAAATTGTCGTTCCAGGAGTTCCATAAAAACATTGGTCAATCGTTCCGCTCCGTTTTTGTCCTGGTTGTAACGTTCAGACGGTTTTAATTTTAAGGATTCGTGTAAAATCAAGTCGATATAATTACGGATCAAGTCGTCTTTATGTTCATAATCAGATTGTTGTTCTTCAATCATTTTTTGGAAAATATTGTTCAAAAACAGGCGTTGTTCTTCCGAAATTTCCAAAATCGGTGTACCTCCCATTCTGAACAAAGGCGATTTTTGCAGGTTTTCCGAATGTCTTCCCGAGGTGAAAAAATCCTCCGAAAACAAAATGGTGTAGCCAACATATCGGGTAGAAAGTGTTTCCCACGAATAGGGAATGTTCGGGTTTCCAAAAAACAGGATAGTGCCTTCGGCATCAAAACTTCTATCGGCATAATGAACACGGCTTTTGCCCGTGGTCAAACAGATTTTATAAAAATCCTTTCGGCTGTATGCCTTGGTAGCGTTGCCATCTTTTTCGATCTGAAAGACGTTGAAACCTTTCAGTTTTAACTCGTTGTTGTATGTTGATAATATTCTCGGCATGGTACAAAGTTAAGAAATTCAAACAAATTGGCGTGATTGCTTTTTGTTTGTGCCGTTGGTGTCTTTCGAGCGTTGGCCTTTGCGTACCGGCAAAGACCAAATGTGCTGTCTGTGCGGTTGGTTTTTTATGCCGTAAAAATGTAGTTATTGGAACGGAAGAAGCTGGTCCAGGGCATTTTCTCAATAATTATCGGGTATTGTTAAGTCTCAAAAGTCGAATTTTAATTGTACGGTAAGCACTTTTTGCTCCAGGGGCCCATTTTTTTCCGTATTTAAATTGGACAGGGATATTCCCAGAAGGCGAACGGAATTTTCCAATTTTTCTTGAGTCGGTTCTGTTGATTTTCTTACTAAGAGAATTTTATTTCCAATTCGAGATTCCATATAAATATTTTTTTCAAATTTTAACATTTTAAACGCAAGATTGTTTCGTTTATTTCGTTTATTGTTGTAAAATAAAAACTGGCATAACAAAATGGAAATTTACAATAATGTTAATAAAGCCTCAAAAGAGGAACAAAAGGTTGCAATTCAATCATATGATGCTCTTTCTTCCGTAATTAAGGAATTAAAGTCCAAAAATCCGGAAATTGAAATAGATGAAACTCAGGAGAGAATTAAAATTCCTTTAAGTGCATTAAAACTTTTAGGAGAGATTTTGGAAGCAATGGGTAAAGGGAAACCATTTTCTTTGGTGCCTATGGCTGCAGAAGTTACAACTCAAAAGGCAGCTGAAATTTTGGGTTGTTCCAGACCTCATTTTGTTAAACTTTTAGAGGAGGGAAAAATAGATTTCACAAAGGTTGGAAAACACCGAAGAGTGAAGTTTGAGGATGTAATGCAGTATAAAAGAAAAATGAAAGAAACTCAGAAAAGGCATATTATTGATATTATGCGATCTGATGAGGAAATTGGGTTGTATGATACATAGTGTTCGTTTTATTTGTGTTTTGGATACAAATGTTATTTATCCAATTGAGATAAGGGATTTACTTTTTTGGTTTGCACATTATGATTTATATACTCCTAAATGGAGTGAACATATTTTTGGTGAATGGGCTGATGTAATGAAAAGAAAAGGAGTTTCACAAGAAGAAATTTCAAAACGTTTGGCAAGGGCAAATTTGGCATTTCCGGATGCCTTTGTATCTAACTATTCTGGGTTGATTACCGGATTGGAATTGCCTGACATGAATGATTGCCATGTGCTCGCCGCTGCAATCAAGACAAATGCAAACGTAATTGTTACTAATAATATAAAAGATTTTCCAAAAGAGTATTTATCGTCTTTTGGCCTTTCAGCTAAGACCGCTGATGACTTCCTAACGGATATTATTGATTTAAACCCTGAAGAAGCGATAAAGGCATTTAAGGAAATGGTACTATATCGACGAAATCCTGATCTGGATGAGTTTGAAGTCTTAGATATACTTAGAAACAGGGGATTAAAGGATACTGCCGACTTTTTGCACTCACAATTATAGGCATATCATGAAATATACTGGGATTAATGAATAGATTTAGGTTTTAGTAAAATAATGTGCAACATTGTAGTATTAAATCCTCTAAGCTTAGGGTGCGGGATGTTTAAATTTTCCTGAATTGCGTGGTGTAGTTTCTGCTCTTACCATATGCTATGGGGTCGATTCTATAACCCCTTATCAATTTAGGGATTATTGTTTTGTATAAGGAATTTGTTTCTTTGTTTTCCCTAAAGGGATGCATTTTATACCGAAATGCATCGCATTAACGAAGTTTTAATGCAATCATTTTAACTGATTTAATATTGGGGTATAAATAATTATCGGGTATTGTTAAGTCTCAAAAGTCGAATTTTAATTGTACGGTAAGCACTTTTTGCTCCAGGGGCCCATTTTTTTCCGTATTTAAATTGGACAGGGATATTCCCAGAAGGCGAACGGAATTTTCCAATTTTTCTTGGTAGAGCAGCTCCTTGATAGTTTCCAGGATCAAGGATTTGTCGGCAATATAATAAGGCAGGGTCCTACTCCGTGTTTGAAGGGTAAAATCGCTATATTTTATTTTAAGGGTTACCGTTTTTCCGGATATCTTTGATTTTTTTAGGCGCTTTTCAAGTTCCGTTGCAATGTTTTCCATTCTTTGGAGCATAAAGATCTCACTGCTGAGGTTTTCATTGAAAGTACGCTCGGCACCCACCGATTTTGGAATTCTATTGGGCTTTACCTCACTGTGGTGGATTCCCCTTACAACATGGTAGTAGTAATCGGCACTTTTACCAAAATTCTCCCTTAAAAATTCGAGGGATTTCTGTTTAAGTTCCCTACCGGTAAATATTCCAAGATGGTACATTTTGTCGGCGGTAACCTTTCCCACCCCATAGAATTTACGGATCTCCAAATCCTCCAAAAAGGACATTACCTCTTCCGGGGCAACTGTTTTTTGACCATTGGGCTTGTTGTAGTCGCTGGCCACTTTGGCAATGAATTTGTTAATGGATATCCCTGCAGAGGCAGTTAAGCCTACTTCCTCCAAGATGCGTTGCCTAATCTCTTTTGCAATAAGTGAGGCCGAAGGATTGCCTTTTTTATTGGTCGTAACGTCCAGATAGGCCTCGTCCAATGAAAGTGGTTCCACTAAATCCGTATAATCCAAAAATATAGCTCTAATTTTTTGGGATATTTCCTTATAACGGTCAAATCGCGGGGGGACGAAGATTAGATCGGGACAGTTTTTTTTCGCCAAATAGCCGCTCATGGCACTGCGGACACCAAATTTTCTTGCCTCATAGCTGGCTGCGGAAACCACACCCCTTTTTTCGGCCCCACCAACGGCCAAAGGCTTGCCTTTTAAGGCAGGGTTATCCATTTGTTCTACGGAAGCGTAAAAAGCGTCCATATCTATATGGATTATCTTTCGTTGTGGAAAATCCAATTTCATACCGTAAATTTATGAACTCGTTTTGAGTTGTCAAATTCAAGCATCCCGATAGATCGGGATAAGATTTTATGCCCGGATGAAGGCTTTTTTAAGCCACGTAGCAGGGCTAGGGGGCTAAAAAAAAGACGAAGTACGGGTGCAAAAGATAAATTTGCGGCGAATATAGGGAACTTAAGACGACTACTATAACAAGTTGGAGCTATATGGCCCCATCTAAATTGTTAAACGTGCCAAATGGGGAAGGAACAAATAAAATCGAAGGGGAAAACGGCCATAGTATTGGGCGCTACCGGGCTAACAGGGGGGCATGTATTGCAAATGTTGCTCCATGATGAACGCTATAGGACAATAAAGGTATTTTCTAGGACCAGTATTGGGTTTTCCCATCCTAAATTGGAGGAGCATATTGGCGATCTATTGCAGTTGGAAGGGTTTAAGGATAATTTTCTTGCCGATGAAGTGTTTTGTTGTATTGGCACTACCAAAGCCAAAACCCCCGATACGGAAACGTACAGAAAGATAGATTTTGGAATACCGGTTTCGGCTGCCAAATTATGTCGGGCCATGGGCATAGGGACCTTCTTGGTCATTTCCGCCCTAGGGGCCGATCCTAAAAGTAGGGTGACCTATAATAGGCTAAAAGGGGAAATGGAAGAGGCTGTCCTACATTGTGGTATCCCCAAGACCCATATTTTACAGCCCTCCTTAATTGGAGGGAAAAGAAAGGAGAAACGGGTAGGGGAATGGTTGGCCAAACAGTTTATGAAAGTTCTTAATCTGTTCCCCATCGGTCCTTTGGAAAAGTTTAGGACCATTCCACCAGAGGTTATTGC